>JBATLU010000043.1:0-17479 GCA_049289475.1 Pontixanthobacter sp.
ACGTCATGCAATCAGCGCAGGATTGGTTTGCAGCCAATTTGCAGAGCAATTCAGGCACAGGGGCGCTTGATTATCTCAAGTCGCGCGGATTTTCGCCGCATACGGTTGCGCGGTTTGGTTTTGGCTATGCACCGCCGGATAGGCAGGCGATGAAGGCCGCGCTTTCCCAATATGAGGAAGCGATGTTGATCGAGGGCGGTATGCGGATCGCGGTCGATGAAAAGGAGCCTTACGACCGCTTCCGCTCGCGCCTGATGCTGCCAATCCACGATGCGCGCGGGCGGGTAATCGCCTTTGGCGGGCGGATATTGGAAGCGGATACAAAAGCCCCGAAATATCTCAATTCTCCCGATACACCTTTGTTCGACAAGGGACGCACGCTTTACAATTTCCACCGTGCCGGACCGGCCTCGCGCCAGACGAACCGGATCGTCGTGGTCGAAGGCTATATGGATGTCATCGCGCTGGCAGACGCCGGGATTGAAGATGCGGTTGCGCCGCTGGGCACGGCGCTGACCGAGCGGCAACTCGAAATGCTGTGGCGCATGGTCGAGGTGCCGATACTGTGCTTTGACGGTGATGCGGCGGGCCAACGCGCGGCGATGCGTGCCGTCTCGCGCGCGCTCCCGATGCTCCGCCCTGCCCATTCGCTCAAGATCGCGCGGCTGCCATCGGGTCTCGACCCTGATGATCTGCTGAAACAGAAAGGCCGCGCTGCGCTTGACCAGCTGCTCGATGGCGCAGGAAGTCTGCTCGACACATTATGGAGCTATGAACGCGATGCACAGCCGCTCGCCTCGCCGGAGGACAAAGCGGGCCTAAAGCTGCGCTTGATGGAGCATGTCGAGGCGATTCAAGACCCCGACATTAAAGCGCTCTACCGCCGCGAATTGCTCGAACGCTTTTCAAATTTCGCCTTCCCTCCGCGCGAGCAGAAGCCGTGGGTTAAACGCGAATGGAAGCGCGGCGGTTTCAAACAGGCGAATCCGGCACTGTCGGGAGATGCATCCGCGCGCTTGAAACGTGCCAGCAGCGGGGGCAGCCGTGATCTGCTCGCCACTGCCGTGGTAGCCGGCCTCGCGCGGTTTCCAACGCAGATTTTGCGGCATGCAGAGCCGCTTTGCCGCTTCGCCGCGATGGACAAAAGGCTCGGCCCTGTAATTGATTCGTTGATAGAAGCAGCCGAAACGCTTGAACCGGGCGATACTTCCCCCATATTGGTGCCAGACGGCATCGTTGCGCCGCCGGATGAAACCCGTTTCTCCTTCCTTCGTGAAGGTACCGATCCGATAGCTGCCTGCGACGATCTTGCCGAAGCCGTGTCACTGCTGGTCGAAAGGCCTGCGTTGGAA
The DNA here is from genome assembly GCA_049289475.1 of Pontixanthobacter sp. Classification (GTDB taxonomy): domain Bacteria; phylum Pseudomonadota; class Alphaproteobacteria; order Sphingomonadales; family Sphingomonadaceae; genus Pontixanthobacter. The sequence goes on from JBATLU010000043.1 coordinate 1,353, forward strand.
GCTGCGCTTGCGGCTGCCACCGCGCGTTTTGAAACCGATCCCGAAGGCGCTTTTGCAGAGCAGCAACGCTTGCTCAAACGAAAGCTGGAATTTGAGCAGCGACTCGGGCAAATGGTAAGCACAAGGGCTGCGAAAGCGGCCCTCAATGATTCAGATCGTCGTACGCCCAGTTCGGGTCGAGACGACACAGAAACGGAATAAATATTTCTATGGCCGCCGACGCGAAGTCCAAAGACAAAGAAGACGCACCTCTGATCGACCTTAACGAGGCATCGATCAAGAAGCTGATCACCAAGGCAAAAAAGAAGGGCTACATCACCTATGATGAGCTCAACGAAGCCTTGCCGCAGGACCAGATGGACACCGATCAGATCGAAGACGTGATGTCTGCGATCAGCGAGATGGGCGTCAATATCGTCGAAAATGACGAAGAAGCCGAAGCGGAAAAAGAGCAGGAATCCGAAGTTGAGGAAATCAACGTCGGCAAAGACAACAAGAAACCTGTTGTCGCGACGCGCAAGCTGGCCGTGGGCGAACGTACCGATGACCCTGTGCGGATGTATCTGCGCGAAATGGGCGCGGTGGAATTGCTCAGCCGCGAAGGCGAAATTGCGATTGCCAAGCGGATCGAAGCTGGCCGCGACACGATGATTATCGGCCTTTGCGAAAGCCCGATTACCTTCCACGCGATCATCCATTGGTCCGAAGCGCTCAACAATGAAGAAATGCAATTGCGCGAGATCCTAGATCTTGACGCGATGCTTTCCAAAGAACCCCCCGTCGACAAGATGGAAGAGGGTGAAGACGACGACGACGGAGAGATTTCGGAAGAAACCGCCGGTCCCACCATCCGCGACGATGATGAAGTCGAGGATGAGGAAGAAGAGTCCGACGAGGACGATGACGGTGAAGAAAGCACTTCCAAACGCCGCGACGATGATGAGGAGGAAGACAACACCCTCTCGCTCGCGCAGATGGAAGCGGCCCTAAAGCCCGAAGCGCTCGAAACCTTCGCCCGCATCACCAGCATGTTCAAGAAGTTCGAAAAACTTCAGGCTGAACGCGTCGAAACGCTGGGCGCAGGCAATGAGTTCGCCGCCGCCAAGGAAAAGAAATACGAACAAATGCGCGAAGACCTCACCGCCGAGGTCGAAAGCGTGCAATTCCATGCGACCAAAATCGAATTCCTGGTCGACAATCTCTATGCCTTTAACCGCCGCCTGACCGCATTGGGCGGCCAGATGCTGCGCCTTGCCGAACGGCATAAGGTCAAGCGGATCGACTTCCTCAATTCCTATATTGGCAACGAGCTGGACGAAAACTGGCTCGCTGATAAGGCGAAGAAGGACAAGAAATGGGCTGCCTTCGCGGAGAAGGAAGAGGACGCTGTAGAGCGGATTCGCGCCGAAATCGCCGATATCGCCGGCCAAACCGGCATGAGCCTCGACGAATTCCGCCGCATCGTGAACATGGTGCAGAAGGGTGAACGCGAAGCGCGTATCGCCAAGAAGGAAATGGTCGAGGCGAACCTCCGTCTGGTTATCTCGATTGCCAAGAAATATACCAACCGCGGCCTGCAATTCCTTGATCTTATTCAGGAAGGTAACATTGGCCTGATGAAGGCGGTCGATAAATTCGAATATCGACGTGGGTATAAATTCAGCACCTATGCGACATGGTGGATCCGTCAGGCGATTACCCGTTCGATTGCCGATCAGGCGCGCACGATCCGTATTCCGGTACATATGATCGAAACGATCAACAAGTTGGTCCGCACGAGCCGCCAGTTCCTGCATGAACAGGGCCGCGAGCCGACGCCGGAAGAAATGGCCGAGCGTCTTTCGATGCCGCTCGAAAAAGTCCGCAAGGTGATGAAAATCGCCAAAGAGCCAATTTCACTCGAAACGCCGATTGGTGACGAGGAAGATTCGCATCTGGGTGACTTTATCGAGGATAAGAACGCGATCATCCCGGTCGATGCGGCGATTCAGGCGAACCTCAAGGAAACCGTTACCCGCGTGCTGGCGTCGCTCACTCCGCGTGAAGAACGCGTGCTGCGCATGCGCTTCGGCATCGGGATGAATACCGATCATACGCTGGAAGAAGTCGGCCAGCAGTTCTCGGTTACCCGCGAACGTATCCGCCAGATCGAAGCCAAGGCGCTGCGGAAGCTCAAGCATCCGAGCAGAAGCCGCAAAATGCGCAGCTTCCTCGACCAATAGTCTACCCGAAAAGCCCCGCTCCGGCGGGGTTTTTCATGTCAATTTTTGGTATCGGAATAGACAGCGATAGTGTCAGCCGGTGGGTCGAACTTGACCCACACCGCCACCAAGGTCGCCGCGCCCAATAAGAGCACTGCGCCCAAACGGAGCGTTTTGGGTGTAAGCGGCTTCCACAAAGGCAGAACTGCCAGCGCCGCAAGGCCCAGTGGCAGAGCAACCACCATCGGCCTGGCCGGGCCGACACCCTGCATCATCTGGTGCCCCAGAACGAGCATGTAGCCCACCACCAGCACGGCAACGCACCCCGCACAAATATGGCTTACCAATATCGGAAATTTGGTTTGAGCCACCATCACTAATCCCGCTAGAAATACGGGAATTACAATAAAATAGGCCGCCGTAGGCGTAACAAACTGGGCTGATGTAGCTATGATAAACAGCACACCCCACGCACCTGCTATCCCGGAGAAAGTGTGCTTCCAATTCCCGAAACAGAGAATGAAAATTGCCAAACATCCGAGCCCGGCAATTGCTTCGAGCATCGGAATGGCTGCCAGACGGTCGTAATAATTGGCGCTCGGACCAGCGCAAACATTCTGCCCGCGCCGCCAAGAATCGCCGGGCCATTTGAATTCCCCCTAAATCCCAGAACCACACCGCCTGCGCCCAGAGCCAAGAGCAACCATCCAACCCACACCGGATAGGTGATCATGAACAATCCAAAGACATCGAAGAACACTGTGTCGGGCGCTGCGGCAGGCAGTGGCTTCGCCACCGCAAGCGCTCCGGTCAACGCAAGAACTTGCGCGCCCATGTCCTGCAGTGCCCCTTGATCGAGGCGTTCGGGCGTTGCCAGCGGCGAATGATACAGGCCCGACCTGCCGATAAAGGCGAAATTATAGGCAGCGTAATCGCCTTGCAGCGCCGGAGTTAGATCGGTGTCGTTGGGAAGAACGCTATAAATAAAGGCCGCGAGCGACGAGCCTGCTGGACGATTCACATTTGCCCGGTACCGTGCCACAGCATTGCCATTGTTGGCCGAGGTCTGGAACAGCGTGGTTCGCCCGCCCCCGCCGCGTGCTTCCAGATTGATAACAGCCCCAACCCGTTTGGGGAGCGGATCATTGGCAAAAAATGCACGGGCACCAACCAGTCCCAATTCCTCGGCATCGGTAATCAGGACCATGATATCGCGCGCCGGTTGGCCTCGGTGCCGGATGGCACGGACCACCTCCAGAATAGATGCAACACCGGCGGTATCATCGGCGGCACCGGGCGAGCCCCATACTGTATCATGATGCGCCATCAACAGAACCGCCGGTAGTGAACGGTCCTTGCCGGGCAAGGTCCCGATGATGTTCACCCAAGTTAGAGATGGCTGCCCTAGCCCGCTCCATGAATTGAGCCGGTCAACGCTGCCCTGGTCAACCGGACCCTGCGTTGTTTCAACCTCCAACCCCAAGGCATCAAGCCGCGCGGCAATATGGCCCCGCACTGCGGCATTTTCAGCTGTGCCCGTCGAATGAGGCGCTTTGGCAATAATTTGCACATCTACCATTGCGCGTCCGGCCGAAAACTCCGCAGGATTGGCTGTTGCCGGAACCGGCGCCGGAGGGGTCGTTCCAAAAATCGCCAAGCCAAAGGCGGCGGCAAGTACCAGGATCAATGCGGTCCAATTTTTCATCTTATCCCTTCCGAAGCGCCCGGTGATGCTCTGTCGCACCACGCAAGTCAAACTTGTCCGATGCATGGGGATGGTTGCCCATTTGCGGTGGTTTCTGCTGGCCAATGCCCCTATATGCAGCGCGCACGATTCCCCTGCACAGGACACACAAATGCGCCTCGCCATCGCTTCCGACCATGCTGCCACGAGTCTCAAGGCCGAATTGCGCGAATGGTTGATCGAGCAAGGGCATGAAGTTGCCGACCTTGGCCCTGAAGCGGGCGAAACCGTCGATTATCCAGATTACGGCTATAGGCTTGCTTCGGTTGTTGCCGATGGCACTGCCGAACGCGGGATAGCGTTGTGCGGTTCGGGCATCGGTATTTCGATCAGCGTTAACCGCAATTCTGCAGTGCGCTGCGTGCTGGTGTCAGAACCGCTTTCCGCCGCCCTCGCCCGCGAACATAATGATGCCAATTGCATCGCGATGGGTGCGCGTCTGACTGGGGTCGATATGGCCAAAGCCTGTCTGACCGCATTCCTGACAACCGATTTTGCTGGTGGCCGCCACCAGCGCCGCGTCGACAAACTCTCCCATCCCAGCTGCTGAGATATTTCCATGACCACCGCCACCGATTCCAACATTATGCACCACTTCTGGCAGGACAGCCTTGCAGAGGCTGATCCGGAGATTGCCGACGCGGTTGGCAAGGAACTCGCGCGTCAACGGGGCAAGATCGAGCTGATCGCAAGCGAAAACATCGCCAGCAAGGCTGTGCTCGAAGCGGCCGGTTCAGTGTTCACCAACAAATATGCAGAAGGCTATCCGGGCAAACGCTATTACGGCGGCTGCGATTATGCCGATGTGGTCGAAACACTCGCAATCGACCGCGCAAAGGAATTGTTCGGCTGCAATTTCGCCAATGTTCAGCCCAATTCCGGCAGCCAGATGAATCAGGCAGTGTTTCTCGCGCTGCTCAATCCAGGCGACACCTTTATGGGGCTCGACCTCAACTCGGGCGGCCACCTTACCCACGGTTCGCCGGTTAATATGAGCGGCAAATGGTTCAATCCGGTCGCTTACGGTGTCCGCAAGGATGACGAGCGGATCGACATGGATGAAGTCGCCGCTATTGCCCGCGAACATAAGCCAAAACTGATCATCTGCGGCGGCACCGCCTATTCGCGTACGTGGGATTTCCCGCGTTTCCGCGAGATTGCCGATGAAGTGGGCGCTTATCTTCTGTGCGATATGAGCCATATGTCGGGTCTCGTCGCGGGCGGCGCACATCCCTCACCCTTCCCGCATGCGCACGTCGTAACCACCACCACGCATAAGAGCCTTCGCGGCCCGCGTTCGGGTGTGATCCTGTGGAATGATGAGGAACTGACCAAGCCGTTTAACATGGCCGTGTTCCCCGGTTTGCAAGGCGGCCCGCTGATGCACATCGTTGCGGCCAAGGCGGTTGCGTTCCGCGAAGCGCTCCGCCCCGATTTCAAAATCTATGCTCACCGTGTGGTCGAAAATGCTCGCGCGCTCGCAGCCAGCATTGAAGAACACGGCCTGCGGATCGTGTCGGGCGGCACTGACAATCACTCGATGCTGGTCGATCTGACACCCAAAGACGTCACTGGCAAATCTGCCGAAGCCGGCCTCGACCGCGCGTGGCTGACTTGCAACAAAAACGGCATTCCCTACGACACGCGCAGCCCGTTCGTGACCAGCGGCATCCGGCTTGGCACCCCAGCGGGAACAACACGCGGTTTCGGCCCGGACGAATTCCGCACCATTGGCGCTCTTATCGTGGAAGTGGTAGAAGGCCTCTCCAAAAATGGCGCCGAAGGTGATGCGCAAATCGAGGAAAGCGTCCGCCGCCGCGTCAGCGAGCTGTGCGATGCCTTCCCCGTCTATCCGGGAATGTAAAATGGATCATAAGCAAAACGATCTTGTTGAAGATGCCAAGGCCGAATTGTCCGCTATGGCCAAGGAAGGAATGGCCCACCCATCGACCAAGCCGGTTCTGACCGGCGCAGCTGTTGGCGCAGTCGCCGCGGCTGTTCTGCCAATTATCACCTGGCCAATCGGCCTTGCGATTGGCGCTGGCGCGGTATTTTACAACCGGATCAAGAAATAGATGCGATGCCCGTTCTGCGCGTTTGATGACAGTCAGGTAAAAGACAGCCGCCCGACAGAGGACAACACTTCTATCCGCCGCCGCCGCCAGTGTTCCAGCTGCGGGGCGCGGTTTACGACCTTTGAACGTGTGCAATTGCGCGAAGTCACGATCGTGAAATCGGGCGCCAATGGTGAAGATGGGCGGCGTGAGGCGTTTGACCGCTCGAAACTCGAACAATCGGTGTCACTCGCCTGCCGCAAGCGGGATGTGGCGCAGGAACGGATCGATCAGCTTGTCTCCGGCATCCAGCGGCAGGTCGAAACCGCCGGTGAAAGTGAAGTGCCCTCATCCCGGCTCGGAGAACTGGTGATGGATGGTCTGCGCCAGCTCGACAGCGTGGCCTATATACGTTTCGCCAGCGTCTATCGCGATTTCAACGAAGCGCGCGATTTTGAAGAATTTGCCAGCAATGTCCAGGAAGCCGCGGCCGGCAAGCAGAAAGATGGCTGACGCAAACAAGCCGGTGATTGTCCTGGTCCGCCCGCAATTGGGGGAGAACATCGGCAAAGTCGCGCGCGCCATGCTCAACTTCGGGCTGACAGAACTGCGCATGGTCTCGCCGCGCGACGGTTGGCCCAACCCCAGCGCGGGTCCATCTGCAGCCGGTGCAGACGCGGTGCTCAATGACGCAGAAATATATGAAACCACGGCAGAAGCGGTGGCGGATTGTTCGCATATTTATGCAACCACAGTCCGTCTTCGCGAAGATACCAAGCGCGTTGTTACGCCCGAAGAAGCTTCCCGTGAAATTTCCACCCAACCAGGGCGCAGCGCGTTTCTGTTCGGGCGCGAGGCATCGGGCCTCGACATTGCCGACGTTGCCATGTCGGGCGCTATACTGACCGTCCCGATCAACCCTGATTTCGGATCGCTCAATCTGGCCCAAGCGGTGATCCTGTGTGCCTATGAATGGTCAAAAACACAGGGGCTGGCGCAGCCGACCCTGACCGACCAACTCCCTCCTGCCCCTCAAGAGGAGTTGGACGGCCTAATCGGCCATCTCGAGAGTATGCTCGAACCGAAAGGTTATTTCTTCCCGCCCAACCGCGCCGAAGCTACGCGGCGGACATTGCGAAATGTCTTGACCAAGCCGGGTTGGAACCATCTGGAAGTGCGCACAATGCGCGGAGTACTGAGCCATCTGGCACGCAAGACCCGAATTGATTAACTTCGGATGCGGTCCCATTCGGCCAATTCATAAGCAATCGAACTTTCGACAAGCCGGTTCCAGATATCTTCAATAACGTTTGCGGGAAGGCCCGCGTTTGAGGCCAATTGCGTGGCAGCTTCAATAACTGCAGCCTTGCGAACCTCGTCGCGTACTGCCCCGCGCTCCTGTTTGATCCGCGCTGCTGCGCGCATATAGCCGAAGCGGGTTTCCAGCAATTTCACCAACTGCCGGTCGGTCTCATCCACACCCGCGCGGACATCTTGCATGGTCTGGCAGCTTTCGGGGCTTTTGACAGGCTCATTCATGGACGCGCCCTGCCTTGTCAAAGACCGTTTGTCGAGCGGGTTATAGGTTGACGCAGCGCACAATCCTGCTATTCGCGCGCCTTCGCATTTGGCTCCGCACCCCGGTGAAGCGGTAGCCGCGTCAGGCAGTTCGGTCTGGCTCAGCGATACCGGGTTAAAGCGTCAGCACCCCATTGGTTGGGGAGGCGGCGATTGCAGAATGGAGAATCGACTATGTCGAAGCGTAAAGCATCGAAGCATAAACTTGACCGCCGGATGGGTGAAAACATCTGGGGTCGTCCTAACAGCCCCGTCAACAAACGATCCTATGGTCCCGGCCAGCATGGTCAGCGCCGCAAGAGCAAAGTCAGCGACTTTGGTCTGCAGCTTCGCGCCAAACAGAAGCTCAAGGGCTATTACGGCGATGTGACCGAGAAACAGTTCCGCAGTACCTATAAGGTTGCGTCGAGCATGAAAGGTGACACCAGCCAGAACCTTATCGGCCTGCTCGAGCGCCGCCTGGATATGATCGTGTACCGAGCCAAATTTGCACCGACAATCTTTGCGGCGCGTCAGATCGTTTCGCACGGTCACATTCGCGTCAATGGCGTGAAGTGCAACATCGCCAGCCGCCGCTGCGACATTGGCGACATCATCAGCCTTGGTGACAAGGCGAAGGAAATGGCACTGGTTATCGAAGCACAGAGCTTGCCTGAGCGTGATATCCCTGACTATGTCGCGGTTGACGGCAACGACAAGGTGACCTTCACCCGCGTACCGAAACTCGACGAAGTGCCTTATCCGGTAACGATGGAACCGAATCTGGTGGTCGAATTCTATTCGCGCTAAGATCTAATCATATCAGCAAAAGGGCGGTCCGATTGGGCCGCCCTTTTTGTTTCAACCCAGATAGTAGCGCCGGAAATCGGCAGCAAACGCAGCAAAGCGCCCCTCGCCAATTGCTTCGCGCATCGCTTGCATCAATTGCTGGTAGAACGCGATATTGTGTTCGGTCATCAGCATCGCGCCCAATATCTCGCCCGACTTGACCAGATGGAGCAGATAGGCGCGGCTGTAGGTTGCGCAAGTGTCGCAGTTGCACCGGCTGTCCAATGGCTCCTGATCCTCGGCAAAGCGTGCGTTGCGCAGATTGATCGGGCCGTTCCAGGTAAAGGCCTGACCATTGCGGCCCGACCGGCTGGGTAGCACGCAGTCAAACATATCCACCCCGCGCTCGACCGCGCCGACCAGATCATCGGGCTTGCCCACACCCATCAAATAGCGCGGCCTGTCGGCCGGCAATTGCTGCGGCGCAAATTCGAGCGTGGCGAACATGGCTTCCTGCCCTTCCCCGACCGCGAGCCCGCCAATGGCATAGCCATCAAACCCGATGTCGATCAGCGCATCGGCGCTGCGTTTGCGGAGCTCCTCGTCCAGCGAACCCTGCTGGATACCGAACAGCGCAGAGCGCGCCGCATGTTCGCCGCCGCTGTCAAAACCGTCGCGGCTGCGCTTGGCCCAGCGCATGCTCATTTCCATCGAACTGGCGATAACTTCGCGCGGTTGATCGGCGCGCGGACATTCATCAAACGCCATGACAATGTCGGAACCGAGCAGCCGCTGGATTTCCATCGAGCGTTCGGGCGTGAGCATATGTTTGGAACCGTCGAGATGGCTGCGGAATTCGACGCCTTCCTCGGTCAGTTTGCGCAAATCGGACAGGCTCATCACCTGATATCCGCCGCTGTCAGTCAGGATTGGCCTGTCCCAATTCATGAATTTGTGTAGCCCGCCCAGCCTCGCGACGCGCTCTGCGCCGGGCCGCAACATCAGATGATAGGTGTTACCCAGAATAATATCAGCGCCCGTCCTGCGCACCGTTTCCGGCTTCATCGCCTTGACCGTGGCCGCCGTGCCGACCGGCATGAAGGCGGGCGTGCGGATTTCGCCGCGCTGCATCCGAATGCTGCCAGTACGGGCCTTGCCGTCGGTCGCGGTGATATTGAACGAGAATCGATCTGGAGTGCGCTGGGTCATGGGCCTGTTTTCGATGGGACTTGCGGCCCTTAGCCGCAGCGGCCACAGCGGGCAAATGATCGAGAGCTTTACTCCAGACACATGGCTGCTTTTCGCGATGTTCGCCGTTGCCATATGCACCGGTTTTGTTGATTCCATCGCTGGGGGCGGCGGATTGATCATGATGCCGGCCTTGCTGGCGGCCGGATTGCCGCCGCATCTGGCCATCGGCACGAACAAGGCGCAGTCGGTATTCGGCACCAGCATGGCGTGCCGAAATTACTGGAAAGGCGGACTGGTCGAAGTGCGCAAGAATTTGCCTCTGGTCGGCGCGGCCTTTGCCGGATCGCTGGCGGGCGCGTTTCTGATCCAGCGCATTTCCGCCTCGATTCTGTCTTATATCGTCCCGGTGTTTCTGCTCGCGCTGGCCGCCTATGTTATCTTTTCCCCCAGAATGACCGATAATGACGCGCATCAGCGTCTCTCGCGTAAGGGATTTTTCCCGGTCGCAGGGGGTATCGGGCTTTACGACGGCTTCTTCGGACCGGGCACCGGACAGTTCTTTACCGCGTCGCTGGTCGGGCTGCGCGGCTACGGCCTGACCAAAGCAACCGGCAATACCAAGCTGTTCAATGCGGCAACCAATTGGGCGGCAGTTCTGATGTTTGCCCTGGGCGGAAAGATTATTTGGGTGCTTGGCCTGACCATGGCGGCGGGCGCGATGCTTGGCGGTTTTCTCGGCTCGCGCTTTGCGATGAAGCACGGCGCAAAAGTTATCCGGCCGCTGATGATCGTCGCTTCGCTAGGTTTGACCGGTAAACTGATCTGGGATCTTTTTGCGGCGTAAAGCTAAGCTCTAAGCCGCCACCCGGTTTTGAAGATGAAGGCAATCACCGTCACACACAGTGCCAAAAAGCCCATCGTAATTCCGAACGAAATCCAGATGTTGATGTCGGATGTGCCGTAGAAGGTCCAGCGAAGTCCGCTCACCAAATAGACAATCGGATTGAACAGTGCCGCGGTGCGCCACGGTTCCGGCAGCATTTCGATCGAATAGAATGTCCCGCCAAGGAAGGTCAGCGGTAGCAGGAATAGTTGCGGGATAATTCCGAGCTTTTCGAAGCTGTCGGCCCAGATGCCCAGGATAAATCCGAAGAGTGAGAAACTCGCTGCCACCAGCATGATGAAGCCTACGGCCAGCAGCGGGTGGGCAATCGAATAATCAACGAACAATGTCGCAGTGCCGAGAATAATCGCCGCCAGAATCAGCGATTTGGTTGCCGCCGCTCCCACGAAACCGACCAAAGTTTCCGCAACCCCTACCGGCGCGGAGAGCAATTCGTAAATCGTGCCGGTAAAGCGAGGCATGTAAATCCCGAAACTGGCGTTTGACGTGCTTTCGCTCAGCAAAGTCAGCAGCAGCAGACCCGGCACGATAAACGCGCCGTAATTGACCCCGCCGAGATCGGGCATCCGGCTACCAATCGCCGCACCGAATACGATAAAATAGAGCGATGTGGTGAGCACAGGCGCAAGGATCGATTGCATCGCGGTTCGCATAGCGCGCATCACTTCGCGGGTGTAGATGGCCCAGGCGCTGCGGACATTGAAACCCATTACGCGGCCTCCCCTTCACGCTGCTCGACAAGGCCGACGAAAATATCCTCAAGGCTTGAATCCCGGATGTCGATACCGGTGTAATCGATACCTGCAAGCGTCAGCGCCTTGGTCAGGTCTGCAACCTCCGCTTTGCCCTTGCCGCTGCCATCACCGCCGCGATAGCGGATTTCGTTTTGATTATCCGACAAACTGACCGGCATGGCTGCAATTTGCGGCGGCAAAGCATCCAGTTTTGACGCCAGCGTAATCACGGCTTCGGTCCGGCCCAGCCGGTTCATCATCGCGGATTTGCTGTCGACCATCAGGATTTTGCCTTGCCGGATAATCCCGACGCGGTCGGCCATTTCCTCAGCCTCTTCTATGTAATGCGTGGTCAGGATGATCGTGACCCCGCGATCGCGCATGGCCCCGATCAGTTTCCACATATCGCGCCGCAGTTCGACATCGACACCCGCGGTCGGCTCGTCGAGAAACAGCAAATCCGGCTCATGCGCGAGCGCCTTGGCGATCAGCACCCTGCGCTTCATTCCGCCCGACAACGCCCGAATTTGTTCCTTGCGTTTGTCCCACAGGCTGAGCGAACGCAATATCTCCTCAATCCTCGCCGGATCGGGTGCCAAGCCGAACAGTCCGCGCGAATAGGCAACCGAATGCTCGACTTTCTCGAACATATCTGTCGCCAGTTCTTGCGGTACCAGCCCGATCCGCGCGCGCGCAGAGCGCCAGCTTTTGGACAAATCCTGACCGAATGCTTTAACGGTTCCGCCGCTGGGCCGCACAAGACCGCAGACCGCCCCGATCAAAGTCGTTTTACCGGCGCCGTTGGGCCCAAGAAGCGCGAAAATCTCCCCCGGCATGATCGTTAGATCAACGCCGTCGAGCGCGGTAAATCCGCCTGCATAGGTTTTGGTGAGGCCGGAAATTTCTAGGATGGGCTGCATCACCGCTCAATCGCCGAGTGAACGGCAATTTCCAAGCGGAATTTCACCTATGGTAAAAGCAGGCTGGAATCGCCGTAGCTATAAAACCGGTATTGGTGCGCGATGGCGTGGGCGTAGAGCTCTTGCATGGTTTCCCGGCCCATCAACGCGCTAACCAGCATAAACAGCGTCGATTTGGGAAGATGGAAGTTGGTCATCAACCCGTCGATTGCCTTGAACCGGTAGCCGGGCGTGATGAAAATCGAGGTGTCGCCCTCAAACGGGCGGATGATATTATCATCACCCGCGGAGCTTTCGAGCAATCTCAGGCTGGTTGTACCCACAGCAATCACGCGGTTACCTGCGGCGCGCACTGCATTCAAACGGTCGGCGGTCTGCTGATCGATGGTCCCCCATTCCGCGTGCATGAGATGGTCGTCGGTATCATCGACTTTCACCGGCAGGAAAGTGCCTGCGCCGACATGCAAGGTCAGCGTTTCGCGCCCGATCCCGCGGCTATCAAGCGCGGCGAGCAGTTCAGACGTGAAATGCAGCGCGGCGGTGGGCGCGGCAACGGCGCCGTCTTTCTCGGCAAATATGGTCTGGTAATCGGAGCGGTCGCGCTCGTCGGTTGGGCGCTTGCTCGCAATATAGGGGGGCAGCGGCATCCGCCCCGCTCTTTCCAGCAAAGTCTCGACCGGTTCTTCGCCTTCAAAATTGAGGATGAAGGAGCCGTCTTCGAGTCGCTTTTCGGCGATTGCCGACACCTGGCCAGAAAACTGGAGCTGGTCGCCCGGTTTGAGGCGCTTGGCATTGCGGATGAATGCCTGCCAGCGGCGAAGATCGATCCGTTTGTGCAGCGTCGCGCCAATCTTGGCCTCACCGCGAAGCCCTTCCAATTGTGCGGGAATGACGCGGGTGTCATTGAATACCAGCACATCGCCCGGCTCGAGCAATGCGGGCAATTCGCTAACGATCCGGTCGGCAAACTCCGCCCCGCCCCGCGCGACCAGCATTTTCGCACTGTCGCGCGGGCTGGCTGGCCGAAGAGCGATAAGATCGTTCGGCAAGTCGAAATCGAATATATCAACGCGCATGGGAAAATATCCGGCTAATCAGTCCCGAAAATCCGGAAAAATGACAATGCTATTCGCCGACAGGCTTGCTGAGCATATCTGCAGTGATTGTCATCGGCTTCGGCGCGGCAATTGCCGGTGATGGCGGTACCGGCTTATTGTCAGCGGCGATCGACGCCTGCAGAATTCGGGTAGGGTTCGCAGGCGGTTCGCCGCGAGTAATTGCGTCAACCGCATCCATACCACTGATGACCCGTCCCAAATTGGTGTATTTCTTATCGAGCGCAAACTTCGGCGTGAATACAATAAAGAACTGGCTGTTCGCGCTGTCATCCGACTGCGCACGCGCCATTGATACGGTACCGCGCAAATGCGGCATAGGGTTAAATTCGGCCTTCAAATCGGGAAGCTCGGATCCGCCCTGTCCGGTGCCGGTCGGGTCGCCAGTTTGCGCCATAAAACCCTCGATAACACGGTGGAAAATGATCCCGTCGTAGAACCCCTGCCGCGCAAGCGTCTTGATCCGCGCAATATGATTCGGGGCCCATTGTTCCATCAACCGGATTTGCAGCCGCTTGCCATTGGACAAATCGAGCACAAGGATGTTCTCGCGGTCTTCGTCAACATTGTAATTGATCGCGTCGTAAACCTTTGGAGCAGCAGGTGCTGCCGGGGCCTCGCTCTGCGACACTTCTTCCTGAGGAGCAGCCGCATCCTGCGCACTGCCCGCGACTGGTGTAAGTGCGAGCGTGAATAGAGCGCCGGTGGCGATCAAGCGTTTGAACATAGTTTTCCTGACAAATGTAAATCGTATTGACGAGCCGTTTATACGCCCTCGGCTGTCACTTCAATGAATGATCAGTAATCGCCCAATTGACCGATCGTTTCGACCCGTTTGGCAACATCTTCGCGAACATAAGCGCTGACGAACGGCGAAATGTCACCGCCAAACAGCGCGATTTCCTTGACCAGCTTGGACGCAATCGGCTGCAACGAAACGTCAGCCATCAAAAACACCGTTTCGATCTCGGCATCAATCTGCTGGTTCATACCCGCCATTTGATACTCATATTCGAAATCCGCCACCGCGCGCAGCCCGCGCACAATTACCGACGCGCCTTGTACCCGGGCGAATTTCATCAGCAAGGCGTTGAACCCGACAATTTCGACATTTTGAATACCAAGCTCCGCGACCTCACGCTTGACCATCGCCATTCGCTCGTCAGTAGTGAACATCGGGTTTTTTGACGGATTGGTGGTTACGCCGATTATAAGGCGGTCGACCAGCTTCGCCCCCCGCCGGATAATATCTGCATGGCCCAGCGTAATCGGATCGAAAGTTCCAGGGTAAATTCCAATGCGTTCGCTCATCGATCCCTCTCGACTATAAACCGCGCCAGCGCGCGCAAAAGTTCGGCCTCTTCACCGTAGGCGGAGAGATGCCCAGCCGCTTGTTCGACCAAAGCCCGCGCCTGATTGCGGGCGCCGTTAATTCCCATCAGCGTAACAAATGTTTGTTTGCCCTGCTCGTCATCCTTGCGCAAAGCCTTCCCGGCTTTCGCTTCGTCGCCTTCGTGATCGAGCAGATCGTCGGCAATCTGGAATGCGAGGCCAATATCGCGCGCATAGGCCCTGAGATGCGCTCTGCCTTCGGGCGGAATATGGCCGAGGATTGCGCCCATTTCCACCGATGCCGCCAGCAATGCGCCCGTTTTGAGCTGCTGCAGACGGGAGATGGCATGCAAATCATACTCCGCATCTTCGGCGGCGATATCCATCATTTGTCCGCCAGCCATACCGTTCATGCCGCTCGCCCTGGCAAGCGTTGCAATCAGTTCTGCGCGCGTGAACGGGTCGCCGCTGATCCCTTCTTCGGACAGGATTTCGAAGGCCAAAGCGTGGAGCGAGTCGCCTGCCAGAACCGCCGTCGCTTCATCGAAGGCGCGGTGCAAAGTCGGCTTGCCATGGCGCAGATCATCGTCATCCATGCACGGTAGATCATCATGGATCAGCGAATAGACGTGGATCGCCTCAACCGCACATCCGGCGCGGATCGCGGCGTCACGGTCCACCCCGAACATGTCAGCGGTGGCCGCAAGCAGCAGCGGACGGACACGCTTTCCCCCGCCAATCGCGGCATAACGCATCGCCTCCACCAAACGGGCGCGCGAATCGTCGGGGACAGGCAGAAAAGCATCGAACGCCTTGTCGGCATCCGCCTGAATTTCGCTCAGGCCATCCTTCAGGATTTTTTTGGCTGAGTCACTGTTAGCCATGTTAGTCGACCGAATCGAATGGAACAACACCCGCCGCCTTGCCGTCCGGTCCGGTCACGATCTTTTCGATCCGGGCCTGCGCCGAATCCAGCCGCGCCTGACAATGCTGGCGCAATTGTTCGCCCTGTTCATAAAGGTTGATTGAATCGTCCAGCGGAACTTCGCCGCTTTCAAGTTTGCGGACCACATCCTCTAGCGCGCGCAGAGCATCCTCGAAACTCATCGATTTGAT
The DNA here is from genome assembly GCA_049289475.1 of Pontixanthobacter sp. Taxonomy (GTDB): domain Bacteria; phylum Pseudomonadota; class Alphaproteobacteria; order Sphingomonadales; family Sphingomonadaceae; genus Pontixanthobacter. The sequence goes on from JBATLU010000043.1 coordinate 17,010, forward strand.
TTCTGCGGTCACCGAGCTCAGGGCCGAATTGTTTGAGGATGCATCATTCATGCGATGAAGCATTGACGGCCACCACTCGCTTGGTCAAGTTGCGCCTGCAAATTGGGCCATCGGGGACACAACAATGAAATGGGCAATCGCCTATATTGGCGCAGCAATTTCCTTCGGTGCGCTCGATGCAATCTGGCTGAGATGGGCCGGACCGAATTTCTATCGCCCTGCCATCGGTGAATTGTTGGCGGATAGTTTCCGGGTGGGACCGGCGGCGATTTTCTATCTGTTCTATATCGCCGGAATGGTCTGGTTCGCGATCAAGCCCGGGCTTGCCCACGGTGCCCCCTCTGCCGCGCTGAACGGAGCGCTGCTAGGCGCGCTTTGTTATGCCACCTATGATATGACCAATCAGGCAACGCTGAAGATTTGGCCAACCTATGTCACCATTGCCGACATCTGTTGGGGGGCCTTTGCAA
>JBATLU010000044.1:0-6043 GCA_049289475.1 Pontixanthobacter sp.
ATCCTCTCCCGGCGACTTTGCGCCCTGTTCTCTTATTAACAATCAGCGCCCGCCGCCCGTCAATTCCGGTGTGATGCCCTTCCATGGAAATCGGAAACCGCATTCTCCCATGCCATAGCCAACCACGCCATCATGACGCCGATATTCCATCATATGTTCGGCGACCACGAACGTGTCGAACGGAAAGAACCAGCGAAACAGGGGCTTCGCGGTGAAGCCCCATTCGCGATCCAGCTCATCGCGAAACGTCCAATCCATAGATTTGAGCGTCAACTCGTCCGCTTCATAGCGATTGTCATCCGTGATGGACTTGACCCGCAACCAGCGATCGCCGTCATGGAAATGCTTCATGTAATTATTGTTGCCGTCGGTCGAGATCCCGCGAATTCCGGCAAAGGTGACGCCATCCTCAAAGATCGGCCATGCCAGGGCGTAGTGAAGCAGTGCGTCCCAGTTGCGCTGGCCCACGCTGACATCACGAAATCCGGTGCCGTTAATGGCGACGGTCGACCCGTCGCGCAGCCGAACCGTCCCGGTGATCCGGCACGGACCCTCCAGATGGACATGCGCCACATTGGAATGAAACGACCCGCCCTCGGTTGCACTCATGGCGATCGAGTCACTGAGCGGGTGCATCGCGCTCCAGGTCAAATCTACCGCGAAATCGCGCTCTTCAAAGCTGATCTGCGCCTGCTCCAAAGGCTTTACCGCTTTCATGCGGATGCCTGACGACTCAAGTCCATCAGCCAGACGCTCGCCGATATAGGGAAGGTTCATGTTCAACCGACTATAAAGCGGTTTGCCATCCTGAAAGAACACGAACCAGTTATTGGATTCCTGCAGATTTTCCAGGATCCCAACGCGGATGAAGCAACCGATTTTCATCGTGCTGTCGTAAAAACTGAAGTAAAAGCTCTGGTTCCACCAGGGGCTCTCATTGGCCTTGCAATAGCCCTCCGGATCAAAGTTCAGCTTTCCAGTCATTTCCTCATCCCATTGTTATATTCAGATAACAGCCACGCTGCTCAACCAGCGCCGCGTTCCCGAACGGGCTTCCTACCTCCAGCATAGTCCATACCCGGATAGAAATAGCCGCCCGAACGGGTAGTTTCACCGCCTATCGCAAACGCCTCGCTCATGCTTCAAACTTCGCGGTGGTCTTGGCGCGTACCTCATCGGCAGTGACCCCAGGCGCAAGCTCAACGAGGCGAAATGGCTTGTCATGATCGGGACGATCGAACACGCACAGATCTGTGATGATCATATCCACGACATCCGCTCCGGTCAGCGGTAGGGTGCAGAGTGGAACGAATTTTGGCTCACCCGACTTGGAACAATGATCCATCACGACAATGATCTTCTTTACTCCGGCGACCAGATCCATTGCTCCGCCCATGCCCTTGATCATCTTTCCTGGGATCATCCAATTGGCAATGTCGCCATTTTCCGCGACTTCCATCGCCCCCAGTACGGTCAGGTCGATATGCCCACCGCGAATCATGGCAAAACTGTCCGATGATGAGAAATAGCTGGATTGGGGCAGTTCGCTGATCGTCTGCTTTCCTGCATTGATCAGATCAGGGTCGACTTCGCTATCCAGCGGGAACGGCCCAATTCCCAACATTCCATTTTCCGACTGGAGAGTCACTTCCACGCCTTGCGGGATATGATTGGCCACCAAGGTCGGAATACCGATACCCAGGTTCACATAGTAGCCATCGCGCAACTCACGTGCCGCGCGCGCTGCCATTTCATCGCGCCACCACGCCATTACACTTGCTCCTTTTCGCGCGTCGTTCGGAACTCGATCTTCTTGTCGTAGGGAGATCCACAAATCAGGCGCTTCACATAGATTCCCGGCACGTGAATGTTGTCGGGATCGAGTTCGCCGACATCGACAATCTCTTCCACTTCGGCCACGCAGACCTTTCCCGCCGTCGCCATAGGCTGGTTGAAGTTGCGCGCGGTCTTGCGAAAGATCAGGTTGCCCGCCGTATCGGCCTTCCAGCCCTTGATGAGGCACAGATCGGCGAAGATACCATGCTCCAATATGAAGCTATGGCCGTCAAACGTCTTATGCTCCTTGCCTTGCGCCACCGCAGTGCCGACGCCCGTCCTTGTGTAAAATCCGGGAATACCGGCGCCACCCGATCTGCACCGCTCGGCTAGCGTGCCTTGCGGGCAAAATTCCACCTCAAGTTCGCCCGAAAGATATTGCCGCTCAAATTCTTTATTCTCGCCCACGTAGGACGATATCATCTTTTTTACCTGTCTTGACCGCAACAGCTTTCCGAGACCGGCACCGTCTATGCCTGCGTTATTCGACGCAATCGTCAGCCCTTTGACGCCGTTATCGAGAACGGCGTCGATGAGCCGCTCGGGGATGCCACACAATCCAAAGCCGCCGACGCACAAATGCATGTTGTCGAACAACAACCCGTCAAGCGCCGCCTGCGCGTTTCCGAATATCTTACCCATTACCCGTCCTGCTTCTGGTTCATCTGTCGTGCGAACTGCGCGTACCAGTCGAGGGACTCCGGGTTCTTCGTCGCATCGGCACTGGCGGCTTTGCTCACGGGCGCGCCCATGAGGATCTTGCGGACGGGGACCTCCATCTTCTTGCCCGTAAGCGTGTAAGGAACCGCTGGAACCTGGTGAATCACGTCTGGAACATGCCGTGGGCTGCAATCGAGCCTCAGCCGCGCGTTGAGCGCGTCGCGCATTTCGTCATTCAACTCCAGACCGGGCTTGAGCTGAACAAACAGCGGCATAAAGAAACCGCCACCCGGCATCTCGCAACATACGATCAGGCTGTCCTCGATGAAGTCCAGCTGTTCGGCCACGCGATAGATTTCGGCCGTGCCAATCCGAACGCCAAAGCGGTTCAGCGTCGAATCCGATCGCCCGGTGATATAGCACCCGCCCCCGCTGGTGATCCGAAGGAAGTCTCCGTGGCGCCAGACACCGGGAAATGTCGAGAAATAGGCCTCGCGATACCGCTCAGCGCCGATGTCTCCCCAAAAGCCGATCGGCATGGATGGTGCGGGGCTCGTCAACACCAACTCGCCCACCTGATCCCGCACCGACTGGCAATCGTCGTTCCACGCATGAACATCCATGCCCAGCAGGCGTGTCTGAATTTCTCCGGCCCGGACCGGCGACGTCGGGACGGCGCCGACGAAGGCGCTGCAAAATTCCGTGCCGCCCGACTGGGATGTCACCCAGAGATCCTGCTTTACTTCCTTGTAAAGCCAATCAAAGCTTTCCGGCGTTGCGGGTGCCCCCGCCAGCATCACCATCTCCAGCTCGGACAGATCATGCAAGGCAGAAGGATGGATGCCCTTCTTTTCCATCAGCTGCACATAGGTCGGACTTCCTCCGAACAGCGTGACCTTCGCTTCTGCCGCCAGCTTCCAAAGGAGATCGGGTTCAGGGTAATCGGGGCGGCCGTCATAGAGGACAGCTGAAGCGCCTGACAGCAGGCACCCCACCAACAGGTTCCACATCATCCACCCGGTCGTACTGTAAAATAATATTCTGGAACCCGGCTTCAGATTGAGGTGGAATGCGGTAAGCTTCAGATGTTCAACCAGCACACCAACATGGCTATGCACAATCGCTTTAGGCAGCCCGGTGGTACCCGACGAATATAATATCCATAGCGGATGATCATGCGCCACGCGCTCATATGTGAACGACCCGGGATCGACTTCGCAATCTTCGAAGAGATCATCCCAGCGCAGCATGCCTGGCAAATCCGGCAAGGCCACATCGCCCGAAGCTCCATCATACCAGATGACATGTTCGAGGCTGGGGAGGGAGGCAACAATCTCCGCGGCTTCCTCATGCCGTGAATAGGATTTTCCGCCAAAGTGATAACCGGCAGCCGCGAACAATATCTTCGGCTCGATCTGACCAAAGCGATCCACGACCGTGGGTGCGCCAAATTCAATGGCAGCAGCTGACCACACCGCCCCGATGGCCACCGTCGCGATCATCGCAATCGCTGTGGCGGGGATGTTGGGCATGTACGAAACCACCCGGTCGCCTGGCTTGACACCGAGTTTGCGTAAGTGCGTGGCGACGATCCTCACCCTGCGGCCAAGTTCGCCACGGCTCATCACGGCAAGTGGCGTCAGTTCGGTGGCATGGTAAAATGCCGGCGCATCGGGGTCTGCCCTCTCGTGCCGCAGCAGATGCTCGGCATAATTGACCCGGGAACCTGGAAACCACTGCGCGCCGGGCATCGTCCGTTCGCCAAGCACCGCTTCATAAGGCGCTTCCGACTGAACGTCGAAATAATCCCAGATGCTCGCCCAAAATGCATCGATGTCGTCCACCGACCAGCGCCACAGCGCGTCATAATCGGAGAAGGACAACTGTCGGGTCGCTTCCAGCCAGCGCATGTAGCGCGTCACATTTGCCTTTTCGATCAACGCCTCGTCCGGAGACCAAAGCAATTGCCCTTCGCTTACCATCGCCTATCTCCCCACCTGCGTGCCGCTTACTTTCCGGTTGCGGCCCTCAACCGGGCCAACCGATCCAGCACCTGTTCGGGATCGCTTTCTGGCTTGATGTCCAGATGGTAAAAGCCACTTGCCGGCGCGTCAGGGATAACCCCATCGACCCAGAATTCGTCACCGAGGCCAAGACCCTGGCAGGGCGCATCCAGCATCAATGAGGCGATGACAAAATTCGGTCCGCTGACCCTTCCCTGCCAGGACTCTGCGACAGGAAGATGGAGCCCGACATCCCAGCGATAATGCGCTGCCACATTGAAAACCGGCTGATACACGAGATCCTCAACCGATGCCGGCTCGGCTTCCGCTGCTTCGACCAGCAGAAGGCCATCCAGCCCGATGTCACCGAAGCCACCCAGAAAATCGGCAATATAGACTGCCGCACTGTCTGCCTCGTCGAGACCCACGTCACAAACGGCAATTGCTCCATGGGCCATGCGATAGGCCATCCCTACCCAGTTGCGGGGCGATGGAAGGGCCAGAATGACCGGCTTATCGGAGAAGGTCGCACGGAGACCGCTGGCCAGTCCCAGGAGATGCTGGCGCAGCGCATTGTCCTCCAACAAAGTCTTGAGCGCGAACATCAAACGCGACTTTGCAGCCATGCGAACTGGCAGGTCGGGGTGTACTGCAGCCCAGGCCGAACAAAATGCCGCCACCGGCAGAGTGATGATATCGGGGCGAAGCAACGCGGCCGCGCTGCGCTGCCAGCTTAGATAAGCGGCAATATCGGTCCATGGCACCTGACCATTGGCCAGCAGCCGGCCGGCATAGGCATGGTGGTCAATCCAGAAGGGAACGGATGGCAGCGACGCGAATTTATCGAACATCGGAATCATGACGCGGTGATCCCGCCATCGACCATATATTCAGCGCCGGTTACCCACCGCGATGCAGGAGATGCAAGAAACAGGACGATATTGGCAATGTCCGACGGCTCGCCGAAGTGACCGGTCAAATGTGCTGCAAGAAACGCCGCCTCTGCACTATCCCGATCCGGCGCGAGCCCCATGTCAACCAGCTGCTGAAAAAGGCCTGTTCCCATGTCGGTCGTCACAACGCCGGGATGCACCGAATTGACGCGAATGCCATTTTTCAATGCACCGCATTCGACGGCAAGCGATTTGGTCAGCAACCGGACGCCGCCCTTCGAAGCGCAATAGGCTCCTAACCCCGCCGACCCAGCGATGCCGGCGACAGACGAGATGTTGATGATCGAACCACCACCGTCACGCCCGTTGCGGGTCATCGCACGCACCGCATGTTTGCAACCGAGAAAAGTTCCAACCAGATTGACGTCGATGATCGCCCGGAAATCCTCGACCGAAAAATCGGCCAGCAGACCCATCTTCTCGATTCCGGCGTTGTTGACCAGAATATCGAGGTTACCATTCAGCAACATCGCCCGATCGATCGCGTCGCTCCATTGCTGCTCGTCGCGCACATCGAGCGGAACATAGTGTGCAATCGCACCGTTAGACCGGATGTCGGCAGCCGTTTGCTCGCCTGCGTCACCCATAATG
>JBATLU010000045.1:0-1929 GCA_049289475.1 Pontixanthobacter sp.
CGCTCATCGCCTATGATATCATCACATCCAGCCCGCGCGCGACATTTGGTCGAGGCCTAGACATGAGCGTTTCGATCAGCCTGATCGAGCTCCTGTTCTGCGGCTGATTCGATCATCTGCAGTCTGGCCTCGTGGGGGCTTTCAACTGGCTGGGTTAGAAGTGATTTCTTGAAATCCTTGAGAATCACCGCGCCGATTTCGGATGTCGACATAGGCCGTCCGAAGAAGAATCCTTGCACCTGATCGGCGTCGGCCCCATCGAGAAATGCGACTTGCTGGGCGGTCTCAACCCCTTCGACGGTCACCCGCATATCCAGTTCGCGCCCCAGCGCAATGATCGTCTTCACCACCGATTCGGCATTTCGGCTGGAGGCATCGAAGCCTTGCATGAAGCTACGGTCGATCTTGATCTTGTCGAAAGGGAAGCGCCAGAGATAGCTGAGACTGGAATAGCCAGTCCCGAAATCGTCCATCACGATCGCGACACCCAACGCCTTGAGCGTTTGCAACTCCGTCAGGATGGCCTCGCTGTTGCCCAGCAGCAGGGTTTCGGTGATTTCCAGCTCAAGCCGGCATGGTGCCAGACCGCTCTCCTGGAGAGCATTCGAGACGAAGGTGCTGATGCTGCCGGCTTCAAATTGCGCCGGCGACAAGTTGACCGCGACCGTCAGAGGCTCCGGCCATGTCGCGGCGGCCTTGCAAGCTTCCCGCAACACCCATGCACCGATCTTGTCGATCAACCGCATGTCCTCCGCGACGGGAATAAAAGCCAGCGGCGGGATCAAGGTCCCATCGTCCGCAGGCAGGCGTATCAGCGCCTCGAAGCCGATGAGGCGTTGGCCGGATATTTCGAACAGCGGTTGATAGTGCAAAATGAAGCGTTCGTGGAGAACCGCATCACGGACGGTCTTCTCGAGCGCTATGCGAGCCAAGAGCGCGGCATCCATCTCCGGTACAAAGAATCGGGCGCAATTGCGGCCGTCAGCCTTGCTCTTATAGAGCGCCAGATCCGCACTTTTCAATAGCCGCTCTGGATTGGTTCCGTCAGCAGGCGTCAAGGCAACGCCGATACTGACGGTAGCAACGATCTCCTGTTCCTTCAAATACATTGGCGCGGTTACCGCAGCGGCAAGGCGGCGCGTAAACTCTTCGGCTTGGTCCTTGCCGCTAATCCCTGTCTGGACCACGACGAACTCGTCGCCGCCGAGCCGGGCAACAATATCGTCGGCGCGGGTGACCGCACGCAGGCGTTCAGCGACCGTCTTGAGCAGGAAATCACCGCCGTCGTGCCCCAGGGTGTCATTGACCTCCTTGAAGCGGTCGAGATCGATGAAGTGCACGGCGAGGCACCCACCCCGCAACGGGAGGACGGCAAGCACATTCTCCAGCTTTTCGATGAGCTGGGCCCGATTGGCCAGGCCTGTAAGCGCGTCGTGATGAGCGAGGAAGCGGATACGTCGATCCGCCTGCTGCTTTTCCTTGGTCCGCCGGTACCAGGCAACCGCAGGGATCAGAAAGGCCAACCCGGTCATCAGACAGACCAGTGGCGCGGCGATCAGACCGGTCTTGAAAAATGTATCGCGTTGCTCGGTCTGGTTAATATAGGCGGCGACGATAGCGATGGGTTGATGGTTGAGGACGACCGGAATATAGGCTTGTGCAAAGTACGCCGGAAACTCGGCGGAATATCCTTCTTTTGCATCGATAACCGGCTGCCCAGTCTTGATGGAGTGCGCCGCATCCGCGCTGAATTCGGACAAGTCGAAAAGCGCAACCTTGCCGTGATCCGACACCAGTTGGGAATATCCCTCCCGGTTAAAAATCTCGAAGCGAAAAACCAGGCCAGATTTTCCTGTTCCCCGGAAAAAAGCCATGCTTGCGGTGGATGGAGGCTCGCCGGCGGCAATCTGTTCGAGATCAGTCACGCTC
>JBATLU010000046.1:0-9385 GCA_049289475.1 Pontixanthobacter sp.
TTGTCACACCGCGTCAGGCGCGCGACGACGGCGCAAGCGTGCTGGTAATCGGCCGACCGATCAGCCGCGCCGAAAACCCGGTTCAGGCAGCGCGGGACATTGAGGCGACTCTTTGACAATTGGCAGAACTGCACTCGTTTTAATAGCGATCCCGCTAGCATTGACTGGCTGCACCTATCACGAAATTCGCGCGCCTATTGCCGCGCAAGAGGCGGACCGCGCTGACATCGAGACATTCGGTCCGGTGTCTTTTCAACAGCTTGCTCCGGATATCTGGCAGCACACCAGCTATCTTGACGTCCCCGGCTTTGGCGGAGTCAGTTCAAACGGGTTGCTGGTGGTTGACGGAGGTTCGAGCCTATTGGTTGATACCGCGTGGACGTCAGACCAGACCGAAGCGATTGTCCGCTGGGCTGAGACCCGGCTGGGCAAGCCGATCCGTGCCGCCGTGGTGACCCATGCGCATAGCGACAAGATGGGCGGAATGGCAGCATTGCACAACGCCAATATCGCGACTTACGCCAATGCGCTGACCAACCGCCTCGCGCCGGAAAATGGCCTTATCCCAGCGAATTACGATATCGCTTTCGATGCAAAAGGGTGGGCGATTGGCCACGCAGCGCAGGTTTTGGCGCCGCTCAAAATCTATTCTCCCGGCGGTGGGCATTCGGCAGACAACATTACCGTCGGCGTTGGCTCTGCCTCGCTCGCGTTCGGGGGATGCCTGATAAAGGGAACAGATGCCCCATCGCTCGGCAATCTGGCTGATGCCGATATTTCACATTATGCCACAGCCGTCTCGAATTTCGGTGCAGCCTTTCCCGATGCGAAAATTATTGCCATGAGCCATTCGCCCGCCGAAGGCCGCGCAGCAATTGCCCATTCGGTGAAAATGGCGAAAGAACTGAACTGAATCCAATGTCCCCTCAAATCAAAATCTGCGGCCTTTCGACGCCTGAAACCATCGATGCGGCGGCGGCAAGCGGTGCATCGCACATCGGCCTTGTCCATTTCGCGCCAAGCCCTCGTCATGTCGATTTAGCGGCAGCATCCAGATTGAGCGCCCATGCGCGCGGCAAGGTCAAAATTGTGTTGCTGTTGGTGGATGCCGCAGTCGACAAAACCGCTGCCGCGATCGAAGCGGTTAGACCCGATGTAATCCAGTTTCACGGTTCTGAGACACCCGAATGGTGCGAACTGATCCGGCGGCAAATGAAGGTAGAAGTGTGGAAGGCGCTGGGCGTCAAAGACCTACCAACCCTGGAAAAATCGACTCGCTATCTCGGCAAAGTTGGCCGGCTCCTGTTCGACGCGCCAGCCACATCGCTTCCCGGTGGAAACGGGACAAGTTTTGACTGGAGCATACTCGCGAAGTTTGACCATCAGATTGCATGGGGATTGGCGGGCGGACTGACACCGGCCAATGTCGCCGACGCAATCCGGCAGACCGGCGCGGCGTTGGTCGATACGTCAAGCGGCGTTGAAAGCGCGCCCGGGGTGAAAGATGCAGCAGCAATTGCGGCATTCTGCAAGGCTGCGCTAGAAGCCTGAAAGAGCCGAGCCGAATGAAAAAGGGCGGCCACGATGGACCGCCCTTCTCTATTTGATCGCTCTGAAAATCAGAACTTGAAGCCAACACCGGCAACTGCAGTGTTGACGTCAACGAAATCGCTGAAGAAATGGCGATATTCGGCCTTCAGATAGACGCCGCTGTCGCCAAGTTTCTGCTCGTAGCCAGCACCAAGATGCGGCACGTCTTCACCGTCACCAAAGGTGTAGCCAGCGGTAGCGAAGAGCTTGCCGCCATCACCCACTTTAGCGCCGAGACGGGCAGTGGTGCCCCACACAACCTGTGAGCCGCTTGTGAGAATCTTGTCAGCCGAACCTTCGACACCGAAGAAGACGCTGCCTGATTCTTCCTGGCCCAGGTCGAAGTCGTAACCAGCAGCAACGCCGGCAACAGCTTCTTCATTGCCGTTCGCCCAAGCGATACCGCCGCGGGTTTCAACGCGGCCTTCGCCTGCCATTGCCGGTGTGGAAACAGCCGCAACAGCGACGAGACCAAGTGTGATTGCAATTTTACGCATAGAAAATTCCTTTCAAACAAGCCGCTCGATTGGGGGGTGAGCGGCAGGAAGGAGGAAATGGCGCTGAAAAGATGAACTTCAACTGACAAATAATCAGAATGTCTAACTTTTCTAATATGTGTTTTTATTGCAACATTATGTTCATTTTGCGGTAATATATGTCGTGTCGTCGACTCGCTGGACAGGCCTTGCAAGCTCTGCCAATCGGGTCCGATGAACACCCCCAATTCCTACCGCACCCAGCCCGATTCCAGCGGGCATTTCGGCGATTATGGCGGCCGCTATGTGGCCGAGACATTAATGCCGCTGGTCCTTGATCTGGAGCGTGAATATCGCGCTGCTCAGGCTGATCCCGCGTTCAAGGCTCAGTTTGACGATTTGCTCGAACATTATGTCGGCCGCCCAAGCCCGCTTTATTTCGCCGAGCGGTTGACCGAAGCGGTGGGCGGCGCTCAGATATGGTTCAAGCGCGACGAGTTGAACCATACCGGCGCGCATAAGATCAACAATTGCATCGGGCAGATTTTGCTCGCCATTCGCATGGGAAAGACGCGGATTATTGCGGAAACCGGCGCGGGCCAACACGGTGTTGCCACCGCTACGGTCTGCGCGCGATTTGGACTGCCTTGCGTGATTTATATGGGCGCTGAAGATGTGAAGCGGCAATCGCCCAACGTATTCCGGATGAAGCTGCTCGGCGCGGAAGTGGTGCCCGTTACCAGCGGCGCGGCAACGCTTAAGGATGCAATGAACGAAGGGCTGCGCGATTGGGTCGCCAACGTCCATGACACTTTCTACATCATCGGCACCGCCGCCGGCCCGCATCCCTACCCCGAAATGGTCCGCGATTTCCAAAGCATCATCGGCATCGAAGCGCGCGCGCAAATGCTCAGCCGCACAGGTCGCCTGCCCGATCTTCTGGTCGCCTGCATCGGCGGCGGATCGAATGCGCTTGGCCTGTTCCACCCGTTCCTCGATGATGCGAGCGTCAAAATGCTCGGCGTCGAAGCGGCAGGGCTCGGGCTCGACGGTGACCAGCACGCCGCCAGCCTGACCGGCGGCGCGCCCGGCGTGCTCCACGGCAACAAAACCTATCTGCTGCAAGACGAAGACGGCCAGATCACCGAAGGCCACTCGATCAGCGCAGGATTGGACTATCCGGGTATCGGGCCGGAACACGCATGGCTCAAAGAAAATGGCCGCGTGGAATATACCTCGGTGACGGATGACGAGGCGCTGGAAGGCTTCCAGCTGCTCTGCCGGACCGAGGGGATTATCCCTGCGCTGGAGCCCAGCCATGCGATTGCGGCGGTGGCGAAAGTGGCGAAAACCATGCCCGACGATGCGATCATCCTCGCGAATTTGTGCGGGCGCGGTGACAAGGATATTTTCACTGTGGCTGAGGCGCTGGGGGTTTCTTTGTGAAGCAACGCAACACGCGGTTTATCTACTGCATAGTGTGCACGCTTTTGGCATGGTTGTGTTGGTCATCTATGGATCTGCTCCAGATCGACGACTGGTCCAACACCGCCAACATCCTTGACGCAGCTGGTTACATTCTTGTTGCTCTTGCGCTTGGCTTCTTCTTTACCGGGATAAGACTTCCAAAATGACCACGAACCGCCTTTCCGCTGCCTTTGCCAAGGCCACCCCCGCCCTCGTCTGCTTCATCACCGCTGGTGACGGGGACACCGCTGCCAATCTCGATGCTCTGGTAGAGGGCGGCGCGGATGTGATCGAGCTGGGCATGCCCTTTACCGATCCGATGGCCGATGGGCCTGCGATCCAGAAAGCCAATCTCCGCGCGCTGGGCGCTGGCATCACCACCGCGCAGATTTTCGCGATTGCCACTGCGTTTCGTGCGCGCCACCCGCAAGTGCCGCTGATCCTGATGGGCTATGCCAATCCGATGATCCGGCGCGGGCCGGAATGGTTTGCCGATGAATGCGCCAAGGCCGGCGTCGACGGGGTAATCTGCGTCGATATTCCGCCAGAAGAAGACGAAGCGCTCGGCCCCGCTTTGCGCGCAAAGGGCGTTGCGCCCATCCGGCTTGCTACCCCGACAACCGACGCCAAACGACTGCCCAAAGTGCTCGAAGGATCGGGCGGCTTCGTCTATTACGTCTCGGTCGCGGGCATCACCGGCTTGCAGCAAGCCGCGACTGCCTCGATCGAAGAGGCGGTGGCCAAGCTCAAGGCCGCTACCGATTTGCCGATTGCGGTCGGTTTTGGCGTGCGCACCCCCGAACAGGCCGCTGCCATCGCCAAAGTTGCGGACGGGGTAGTGGTCGGCTCTGCTCTGGTCGAATTGGTCGAGAAGCATGGCGCAAACGCTCCTGCTGCGCTAAAGGAATTGGCTTCGGCACTCGCTCAAGCGGTTCATACCGCTCGTTAAGGACACACAATGAACTGGCTCACCCGCGTCCGCAACTCGCTCCCGTTCGGCAATAAGCGCGAAACGGCAGACAATCTGTGGGTCAAATGTCCGCATTGTCAGGAAATGCTGTTCACCAAGGAATATGAGGACAACCAGCATGTTTGCCCGCGCTGCGAGCATCACGGGCGGATCGGTGCGGACGAGCGGCTGAGCCAGCTCCTCGACATGGGTTACGATTTGCTCGAACAGCCCGAAGTGACCGAAGATCCGCTCAAATTCAAAGACCAGAAGAAATACACCGACCGCCTGAAAGAAGCGCGCGCAAAGAACCCGCACCGCGATGCCTTCAGCGTGGGTTCGGGCCAGATCGAAGGCCATGATGCGGTCGTCGGCGTGCAGGATTTCGGCTTTATGGGCGGATCAATGGGCATGGCGGTTGGCACGGCCTTCTGCGCAGGGGCGCAGCGCGCTCTGGACCGCAATTGCGCTTACATTGTGGTCACCGCCGCTGGCGGTGCGCGAATGCAGGAGGGTATTCTCAGCCTGATGCAGATGCCCAAGGCGACAGTGATGACCCGCCGCCTGAAAGAGGCCGGCCTGCCCTATATCGTCGTGCTGACCGACCCCACCACTGGCGGCGTTACCGCCAGCTATGCAATGCTGGGTGACATCCAGATCGCCGAACCGGGCGCATTGATAGGCTTTGCCGGACAACGGGTGATCCAGGACACGATCCGCGAAAAATTACCCGAAGGATTCCAGCGCGCCGAATATCTGCGCAAACACGGCATGATCGACATGGTCGTCCACCGGCATAAATTGCGCGAAACTTTGGCGAGCCTGCTCGATTATCTGCAGGGCGCCAAGGCGGCCTGAATTCGCAATGAAGGATTTCGGTCGATCAGACCATCCGGCGGTTCAGACACAGCTTGACCGGCTCGCGCAATTATCGCTTCCCGATGGACGTTTCGGTCTAGATGCGATCCGCGCACTGCTTGCCCGTCTGGGCAATCCTCACCGGCACCTTCCGCCAGTGTTCCATGTTGCGGGGACCAATGGAAAGGGCTCCACCTGCGCCTTCCTGCGCGCGATGCTTGAGGCGGATGGCAAGACAGTCCATGTCACCACCAGCCCGCATCTGGTGCGCTATAACGAACGCATCCGCATTGCCGGAAAGCTGATCGAAGATGAGGCACTCGCGCCGTTGCTGGAAGAGGTGCTGGATGCCGGAGAGGATCTGGCCCCCAGCTTCTTCGAAGTAACCATTGCCGCCGCATTTCTAGCCTTCAGCCGGACGCCAGCCGATGCGTGTGTTGTTGAGGTCGGTCTTGGCGGCAGGTTCGATGCAACCAATGCGTTAGAGCCGGAAGCTGTCGCTGTTTGCGGGATTGCCGCGCTCGGGATCGATCATGAACGGTTTCTGCTCGCACCAGAAGAAGGCGTGCCGACCGATCCGATGGCACGTATCGCTTTCGAGAAAGCGGGCATTGCGAAAAGCGGTGTACCGCTAGTGACGCTCGGGGAAACATATCCGCCACAAGCCCGCGCGGCGATTGCCGAAGTAGCATTGAACGCGGGCGCGCCGCTGGTCGAATATCCGACTGCCTGGGCCGCCAAAATGGTCGGCGAGGACAATCACCTTGCCTATGGCGAAGGCTCAGACTGCTATTTCCACACATTGCCGCCTTCGCTCCCCGGCCGCTATCAGGCGCTCAATGCCGGTCTTGCGATTGCAATGCTGCGCCGCCAAACCGCGCTGCCTGTTGGGGAGGAAGCGCTGAAGACCGGCGTGACGGATGCAAAATGGCCTGCACGGCTCCAGCACTTGTCCGCTGGGCCCTTAATCGGATCGCGCGAAGTCTGGCTCGACGGTGGTCACAACCGTTCCGCCGGAGAAGCCATTGCGCGACATTTTGCTGGCCAGCGGCTGCATCTGATCATTGGCATGATTGAGGGCAAAGACCCCGCCTCGCTGACCCAGCCGCTGGCAGATTCGCTCTCCAGCATTACTGCCGTGCCGATCAGCACCCACGTATCACAAGCTGCCAGCGCCTACTCGCCTGATGCCGCGCAGGCATCATCGGTCCAAGATGCGCTCGCCGCCCTGCCCGATGACGGCTTACCGATCCTGATCGCAGGCTCGCTCTACCTTGCGGGCGATGTGCTGCGGCTCAACGGCGAAATGCCCGACTAAGCGTTTTTGAGCGCCACCGGATCAATCCCGGAATTCTTGCCCGCACGGCTGACGCGTATCCATTCGAGAATCACCAGCACCACCGCAATTCCGCCAATCAGCGTGGTCAGGATAAATACGTCGTAATAGCCGCGTTCCTCAATCATTTGGCCGAGCGCGCCACGGCCCAATGTGCCGACCAGCATAGTCAGAGAGGACAACAGCGCATATTGCACCGCGCTATAACCCTTGGCCACAATCGAGGACAACCAAGCCACAAACGCCGCACCGGCAATCCCGATAGCAAGATTTTCGAGCCCGATAGCGAGCAGCAATTTGGCCATCCGCTCTGTTCCACCCAGGTGTTCGACCACCCAGCTAAAGCCGGTGAAACGGCTCGCTGTAGCAATGCCGAACCCGCCGACCGACAAATCGGCATAGAGAAGGTTGGTCAGTGCCGCCAAAATCGCACCAAGTAGTAAAGTCATCATCCGCCCCAGCGTAGTCAGCAAATAGCCGCCCAGCGCAAGCCCAAGCACCACCGCGCCGACGCCGAAGAATTTGGAGGCAAAGGCGACCTCGTCCTTCGAATAGGCAAGTTCACCCAGATAAAATGGATAGGCGAAGGTTCCCCACACCGAATCGGTAATCCGGTACGTCAGCACCAGCGCCAGAACCAGCACCAGTGACCAGCCCATCCGTCCGACAAATTCGGTCAGCGGCAGCACAAGTGCACGGTAAAGATGGTCGAGTATCCGGTCGCCGCTGCTCCGTGCCGGCCGCATTTCGGCGAGGCGATACGATCCGTCCTTCTCCAAACGCACCAACACGGCGGCAACGATTGCCGGAACGACCACTGTCGCAATCACGATCAGCGGCCCCATTGTGGTGGTGAATTCGACCGCATCGGGCCGTAATTCGGGGTTACTGCCGAGCGAGCGGACCATAAATACGCCCACCGTCACCAGCGCCCAGCCCCATAGCACGCCGACAGCCAGCAACGCATAGAAACGCACTTTAGGCTGCAATTGGCCGGGTTGGCGAAGACCATGTTCGTCATCTGCATCAAGCACTTTGGTCGCGGTCGCATCGGCATCGGCATCGGCATCGGCATCGGCATCGGCATCGGGTGCCCAAAGGCCAAGAATGCCGACAACCAGCAAAATGCCGCCCATCAGCAAATAAACCTGCGGCCAACCAATCCGCTCGGCCAGAATCAGCGCCAATGCGCCGCCCGCCAGCGCCGCCAGACGGTAGCCCATCTGATAGACGGTCGAGAGAATATCAATCGTCGCCACTTCATCCGCAACATCGACCCGCCACGCGTCGATTACCACATCCTGCGTTGCGCTCATAAACGCACCGATACCCGCGAGCAGCGAGAACCAGCCGAGCGAACTAACCGGATTGAGCATCGAGAGAATGACCAGCGCCGCACCCAGGAATATCTGTGCGGTCACAATCCATTGCTTACGCTTGCCCAGCCGCCGCAGCAGCGGCAGATCCACTCGGTCGAGTGCAGGGGACCAAAGAAATTTGAAAGCATAGGAAAGCCCGATCAGCGAAAACACGCCCATCGTTTCCAGATCAATCTTGGCATCGGATAACCACGCATATAGCGTGCCGAGCAGCAGCGCATAGGGCAGCCCTGCCGCGAAACCGAACAGCAGCATATAGCCGGTCTTGCGCTGGCGAAGCGATGCCAGAACCTTGCGCCAGCCCGGCTTGCTGGTCGCTGCTGGAGCTGCGTCTGAATCGGCCATGGAACCCCGTCTCTTTTTATTGCGTCAATTTCGTGCGACACTAGCGCGATTGATGATTTAGGGAAATCCTGCATGAACAGCGCCGGAACCATGTCCGCAGATTTATCGCCCACCGCTGGTCAGCTTGCGCTGGCCGAGACAATTGCGCGCGAGGACATCCGCGAAGCGGCTGGCATCACCCATGTTCCGGCCTCGGTCTATACCGATCCCGGGCACTGGCTGCGCGAGAAAACGGCGCTGTTTGACCGGCTGCCGCAAGTGCTAGCCCCCTCCGCCTTGCTGCCCGATCCGGGCATGGCAGTTCCGCATGACCAGACCGGACGCCCGCTGCTGATTACCCGCGACGCGGAAGGTAAGGCGCATGTTTTCCTCAATGTCTGCCAGCATCGCGGCACGCGGCTGGTTGAAGGCACTGATATCCAATGTGCCAAGCGGCTGGTCTGTCCCTACCATGCGTGGACATATAAGCTTGATGGCAAGCTACTCGCTCTACCCCGCCCCGATACGTTTCCAGACATGGACAAGGCCGATCACTCGCTGGTCGAATTGCCTTGTGTAGAAACTGGCGGATTGATCTGGTTCGCGCCGGTGGCAGATGCCGATTTCACCTTCGCGCGGACATTGGGCGAGGATTTGGACGCGTTTGGTATGGGCGACCTTTACCTTTACCGCCGTAAGACACACTCGGTTGCGGGAAATTGGAAGCTGATCATGGATGCGTTCCTCGAAAGCTACCATGTCACCCGTCTCCATGCGAAAACCATCGGGCCGTTCTTCAAGGACGGGATAACATCGGGCGATATGATCGGGCCGCATGCGCGCTCCGCCGTCGGCAGGCTGGAGGATCTGGCAAATGTCGATCTGACCGACATGGCCGCGCTTCGTCGGGTGATTACTTTCGCCTACCAGCTGCTACCTGCCACCATCATCATCCCCAGCCCGGATTATGTGAATGTGATGGTTCTGATGCCCGATGCGCATAATC
>JBATLU010000047.1:0-13472 GCA_049289475.1 Pontixanthobacter sp.
CCTATATGCGTCCAGAGGGCAGGCCCAGCTTCACACCCACTTTGCTTGCTGATTTTGAGAGCTGGCAGAAGAACATCGTCAAGGGGTTTGGTCCGGGCAAGATTCCGCTCAAATATCTGATCCTTGGCAGCAGGGCGCCGGGTGTATTCTGTTTCGGCGGCGATCTCAGCCTGTTTCAGGACTTGATCCGCAACCAGGACCGCAAGGGCCTCGAGATGTACGGGCATCGTTGCTGCAAGATCCTCCACCGCAACATGAACAGCCTCAATCTTCCGATGTTGACCATCGGTCTGGTTGAAGGGTCTGCGCTTGGCGGCGGGTTCGAGGCGCTTTTGTCGTTTGATTATATCGTGGCTGAACGCGGTGCGACATTCGGTTTGCCAGAGGTAATGTTCGGACTGTTCCCTGGAATGGGCGCGCATGCGTTTCTGCTGCGCAAACTGGGTAGTGCCGCTGCCGAGCGGCTGATCGTCTCGAATGAAACTTTCACCGCAGAACAGATGTTTGAACTTGGCCTCGTTCATCAGCTTGCTGAAAATGGCGAAGGGCTGAATGCCTGCCGTGAGTTTATCAAGAAGTCGGATCGCCGCCATGCGGGTCTTGTCAATGCACGCCGCGCGATGAAAGTGTCGTGGAATTTAGAATTGGCCGAGCTAAACCGGATTACCGAGCTTTGGGCCGATGCCGCATTGCAAGTGAGCGAGCGTGATTTGAAAGTGATGTGCCGTTTGGCATCAGCCCAGCAAAAGCTTGCCGACGCCGCTTAGGCACTACAGGCTTAGTCGGCGGTTCCGTGGCCGAGTGCCATGTAATCGGCGCTTTGCATCTCCATCAACCGGCTAACCGTGCGTTCAAATTCAAAACTGCCATGGCCAGCTTGGTACAAATCCGCCGCATCGGCTCCGGCGGTGGCGAACAATTTGACCCGGTATTCATAGAGCGCATCGATCAGCGTGACGAAACGCGCCGCTTCGTTACGTTCATCCGGGCCCATCACCGGTATGCCGACGATGATCACCGTATGAAACCGCCGCGCAATGGCGAGGTAGTCGCTCGCACCGCGCGCCTCGCTGCACAGACGTTTGAAACTGAACACCGCGACGCCTTTCAGCGCTTTGGGCACATGCAGGCTGCGTCCGCCACCCAGATCGAGTTCAGCCGACGGGACATTGTCGCCATCGTCAGGGTCATAATCGGTCAGGCGGAAGAACGCCTCGCGCACTTGCGCAGTTGCCGCGTCACCCAGCGGCGAATGCCAACTGTCGATTCCGCCTAGCCGGTCAAGCCGATAATCGGTCGGACCGTTCAATGGAATAATGTCGAGCCGCTCGGTGATAAGGTCGATGAACGGCAGAAAATGTTCGCGATTTAGCCCGTCCTTGTACAAATCCTGCGGCGGCCGGTTGGAAGTAGTGACGATTGTGACATTCTGATCGACGATCAACGCGCGAAACAGACGGCTCATAATCATCGCATCGGCGCTGTTGTTGACGACCATTTCATCAAACGCGAGGCACCGAAATCCTTCGGCCAATTTTGCGGCCACCGGCGGGATCGGATCGCCGCTTTCCTTCTTTCGCTCCTCGCGCAGCAGGGAATGAACTTCGAGCATGAAGGCGTGAAAATGGACGCGGCGCTTTTCGGGAATTGCCAGCGCCTCGTGGAACAAATCCATCAGCATCGATTTTCCGCGCCCGACGCCGCCCCACATGTAGATCCCGCGCGGCGGCACGGCTTGCTTTCCGAACAGCTTGCCGAGAAAGCCAGGAGCTGGCTGGCTTGCCAATTCTTCGCGCAGCTTGGCCAATTGGCGCGCCGCGCTCGCTTGTTCGGGGTCGGGCCTTAGTTCACCTGCTGCCACGAGCAGGTCGTAACGCGAAGCAGGCGTGTCGGTCATTTCCTCGGCGTGGCTTTGCGTACCAGACCCGAAAATGCGGCGACCAGATGGTCCTGCTGCACCACTTCACCGCGCATAAACATCAGCCGCCCGGTCTCACGCATCACCTCTACCACCGCGTCCAGCGGTTCGTCTGCCTTGCCGCCGCCAATAAATTGGGTTGAGAGTTCAAGCGTGACCGCCATGCCTGCCTCGCTCTGACGCAAAACATGCATCGCTGAAAAGAGTGAGATATCGATGAGCGACAGCGTCACCGCGCCGTGGACCATGTCTTGAAGATTTGTGTGCCGCCGCTCGGGTATCATCCGCAGGCGGCAGCGGTTGCCTTCCTGGCGGACCATCATCGGGCCCATCACTTGCGTGTTAAATCGCGAATCATCCTTCATGTCCCAGCTGTACCAGCCGGGCTGATCGGGCAATTCTCTGTATTCGAAGAAATCGGGCGGCGCTCGCACGATTGTTCTCCTGCGCTCTAGATCGACCTCTCGGCCATCATCTTCTTGGTTTCAGCGATGGCCTTGGCCGGGCTGAGGCCTTTGGGGCAAACATTTGCGCAATTCATGATCGTGTGGCAGCGATACAGGCGGAAAGGGTCTTCCAGTTGGTCTAGGCGCTCACCGGTCATTTCGTCGCGGCTGTCGGCAAGCCAGCGATAGGCTTGCAATAGAATAGCCGGGCCAAGGAACTTGTCGCTGTTCCACCAATAGGACGGGCAGCTGGTCGAGCAACAGGCGCACAGAATGCACTCGTATAGACCATCAAGTTTTTCGCGTTGCGCCGGACTCTGCAAGCGTTCTTTCCCGCTTGGGGTAGGAGTAACCGATTGCAGCCAAGGGCGGATCGACGCGTATTGCGCGTAGAAATGGGTGAAATCGGGCACCAGATCCTTGATCACATCCATATGCGGAAGCGGCGTGATCTGGATGTCGCCCTTCATATCTTCAATCGCGCTGGTGCATGCGAGGCCGTTCTTGCCGTTCATATTCATCGAACAGGAAC
Organism: Pontixanthobacter sp.; assembly: GCA_049289475.1. GTDB lineage: Bacteria > Pseudomonadota > Alphaproteobacteria > Sphingomonadales > Sphingomonadaceae > Pontixanthobacter. Next base: position 2,897 of record JBATLU010000047.1, read on the forward strand.
CGCAAATCCCCTCGCGGCAGGAACGGCGGAAAGTCAGAGTCGGATCGATCTCGTTCTTGATTTTGAACAGCGCATCCAGCACCATCGGCCCGCATTGATCGAGGTCGATTTCAAACGTGTCGTAGCGCGGGTTTTCCCCGGTATCAGGATCATAGCGGTAAATCTTGAAGGTCTTCACTCGGCCCGACCCATCAGATTTATGTGCCCGGCTTTTGCCATTGATCTTGGAATTCTTGGGGAGGGTGAAAGTTGCCATTTGGGGATCAATCCTGTTGCTTTGTGGCCCCTATCTAACGGTTCGTGACGAGAGGGCAAGACGCGGATTGTTGAAGATTTTACAACTGATGTTGATGGGGAAGGGTCAAGTCGCTGTTTCGGGGACCTATTGGACTTGAATTGCTGGCTTTGAAGAGGTCGCATCGGTCGAGAATTTTTGCCAGGATGCTGATTTCAAAGCCGGGAACGTTGCAACCATTTCAAGCGTCTATCATCCATGCATGATAATAAACGACACTCGTCACAAATGAGTACTGCTGCAATTTTCGGAGCCAGCGGCGGGATTGGCCGTGCTTTGACCGAGGAATTGGCGGAGCAAGGTTACCGCGTGTGGGCAGGATCGCGCAGCGGGTTAGCTCCCTCTGCGCCGGGGATCATTTCGTTTGCGTTCGATTTGCATGACGAGCCAAGCATTGCTGCCGCAGCGCGAATGATGGAGTCTGATCCGCCGCAGATGATTATTGTCGCAACTGGAGCGCTCACTCTTGCCGACGGGACGGGGCCGGAACGCAGCTTTCGCAAACTAGACCCCTCAGTCATGGCTCAGGTTCTAGCCACCAACACGATTGGCCCAGCGATTGTCGCCAAACATATGCTGCCACTGCTGCCCCGCGACAGCCGGGGCATTTTTGCGGCGCTCTCTGCGCGGGTCGGGTCGATTGGTGATAACCGGTTGGGCGGGTGGCATTCCTACCGCGCATCGAAGGCGGCGCTCAACATGCTGGTCAGGAATTTTGCCATCGAGCTTGCAAGGTCGCATAAACACGCGGTGGTGGTGGGCCTGCATCCGGGCACGGTGGACAGCGCGCTGTCAAAACCGTTTCAGAGCAATGTGCCGTCCACAAAGCTCTTTACGCCCGAGCTATCCGCAGAACGTTTGGTAGGTGTTTTATACGGTTTGACGCCTGCTGAAAGTGGCGGCGTTTTTGCTTACGATGGCGAGCCATTGCCTGCTTAAGTCGCCGATTTGCGCCTAAATTTGGGTTTGTCGAAGCGCCTTTTGTAGCTTGAACCATGAAATCAAACGCCCGCGTCTGAGGTACTCGGCGCGAAGGTCAGCAAACGGTAGCGGGCTTGCCTCGTTCATCACGCTTAGAAACTGCCGTGCAAGCGCGTGAATATCATCTACGCCACAACCAACGGGGCCGGCCCGGACGATCCGTTGCACAATCTTGCTGAATTCCATCGCGATAAAATGGCTTACTGCAAAGCGCGCCTCGCCAAATTTGCCGACATCAGCTTTGTCCAAAGCTTCGGAAAAACCGTCGAGCGCATGGGCCAGGTCGAGATGCCGGCCGGTGTGGAAAATGTCCGATGTTCTCGTGGTCCCTGAGAGGATGCTGCCCGGGCGCACGCGATAGTTGATCAATGAGCGGTTGAGATGCACCAAGCTCTGCGCGCGCAGGCCTAACCACGGTAGCAATGCGGCATCCTCGAACACTTTGCCTTCTGGAAATCGTAGGCCCGTATCCCATAGTCGCTTGTGGAAAATTCGAATCCAAAGATACATCTTACGCGACTTACATATGCCGGAAATGATTGAAGCGCTTTCATAAACCATTTGGCCGCGAAGGCCCCCAAATGCGAATTTGCGCAGTTTCCCTTTGTGATAATCACCGCTGATTATGTCGGGAGAGGCGCGTTCCACCCATTGCCGTACCGCAGCAATTGCGCCGGGACGCATTGTATCATCGGAATCGATAAACCAGATGTAATCTCCATCTGCATGGTCAAGCAGTGTATTGCGTGTGACCGAAATTCCCTTGTTCGATTCATTTCCAATGATCTGAAAACGCAGTGGATTTTCGGTCAATAAGTGCTCTGCGATCGATTTTGTGCGATCCGTCGAACAATCGTCGCATAGGATAATTTGGACGTTATCGTCAGTCTGTTTAAGGATCGAAGCGAGGCATTCTTGAAGGTAACGTTCGACATTATACGCCGGTATCAAAATACTGAGCCAAGGCCGGCTTACCGCAGGTGCTGACTCTGTGGTCCCGGTCACGTGTTCTGCCGATCAGCGACCTTTAGAAGATTTGCAAGAACGTCCGCAGCGCGGTCAACGGAGCGCTGTTCGGGTATGTTGTCTATCGTATATTGAAACAACTCGTCTTGCTGTGCCCGATACTCGCTGCCGATCTCGCGATGATGCGGCAGCAAGTCCATAAGTTCATCAACCGAACGCACCACCGGGCCATTCTGCCAAAAGGCACGATTGGCTTCTTCAGAGGGCAAATCGACTGAATGGGTGTCGATAAAGAATGCTGGCCGTCGTTTCAGGAGAAATTCGTAAATCTGGCTCGACATATCGCCGATATAGGCACCGGCTGACAGTGTGTAACTCATGTCAAACAGCCGCGGCCCATCCAAATCAACCAAAATATTTGGCGCCGAATAGGCTTCCTCAGGAACGTCAGGGCGACGACGCGCAACGCGGTATTCAAGCGAAATATGAAGCGATTTCCGGAATAGCATGACATGCGGTGCGAAGATCAGATTGAACTGGTCCTGCAACTTGGCAAAATGTTTCAAAAGCTCGGGACCATGATCGTACCAAGATGAAAGCTTGGGATCGAAGTGCGGGTTGTAAACAAACGTTGGCAAATCATTATCGAAAAAATTGATTTTCCGATTTGTGTCAATGGCATCGAATTTGGGATACCCGATCAAATGGCATTGTTCAGGCGTTGTCAGGCCGCGCGATACCATTTCATCAATAAGCTTCTTACCGCTCAGCAGCATGATATCGAATTGCGCCAACGCCGGATGATAGGCGACATTGCGGTCGCCCGATCCATGGGGAACATAGGCGAACTTAGGTGCTCCATCACCATATCTTGCGCGCAATCTTTTCCGGGCCCGCAAACAGGTTCGTTCGGTTGAAACGATGATGTCCATGGTGCCGAAAAAGTCTTCATTTGTCCGCAATCTGGCAAGTCTTCGCGCCGGAAAAATGCGGTTGGGCAGCGCAAGAGCCAAGTCAGCCATCTTCCCGAGCGACAGATCGGCCCATACGATCTTTTTGGCAGCGTCAGGTGAAAGCAATTTTCGCAGTTCGTGTTCGATCTCAGGAGACCCTACACCCGCAACGCAGCTCGTTTCCGCATGACGCGTCGCCATTGACTCCATGATCCCTGCGATATGGGCCGCCTGATGCGCTGCATCATGGTTAAACAGGAAGAGAATTTTGGGATTTTTCATGGGATCGGGGTGTCAAAAGCAGACTTGAATTCCTTATCACCGCAGTCAGCTTGTGCAAATCGTATTAATGTTGCAAAGGCGCGACAATGTCAGCGGACCAGCCAAAAGACGCAAATGACGGGCCGATCCGCCGCATTTTGGGCAATGTCGGTTGGTTGCTGGGCGGCAAGGGTTTTGGGGCCGTCAGCAGCCTTTTATACCTTGCCATTCTCTCCCGCTCGCTCGGCGTTAAGGATTTCGGCCACTTCGCCCTGATATTCGGTATCTCGCAAGCAGTATGCTCACTTGCTAGTTTCCAGACCTGGCAAGTAATCGTGCGCTTTGGGGCCCCGCATCTCGCCGGGCGAGATGATGCGGCTTTTGGCAGGTTGGCAGTATTGGGCGGATTGGTTGATGGCGCAGGCGCTTTGATCGGCTGCGTCGCAACCATCCTGTTCATGCTGTCATTTGGTGATCTGTTAGAGATAAATCCGGCCTATTTCGACGTAGCACTGGTGTTTATTTGTGCCATGCTGTGGGCACGTGTTTCGGCGCCTTACGGAATTATCCGGGCGCTTGACCGGTTCGAATTGTCGGTATTCATTGGGGCGATTACGCCGGCCGGAAGGTTGATCGCTGCAACGATTATCTGGCTGACGGGTCCGACTGTGGTTCGATTCCTCATCGCTTGGGCAGCCGTGGAATTTGTCACAGCTGCTGCGATGTGGTTTGCATCTTGGCGCTTGCGGCCAGATCTTCTCAAGTTCAGCAATTTGCGCGATTGGCGTCAGACACTTTCAGAAAACAAGAATCTGCCAAGCTTCCTCGGCGTTACCTATTGTACGACTTCAGTTTATGCTTTGTTACAGCAAGGTCCATTGCTTGCTGTCGGTTATTTGTTCGGAACAAGCGCAGCCGGGGTTTATCGTATCGCGGATCAGCTTGCGAAAGGATTAGGGAAGTTCGCTTTGGTCCTTTCCGATGCGGTCTATCCCGAGGTGAACCGGCAAATCCACGAAAGGCCTGCAGATCAATTTATCAAGCTTGTCAGACATGTAAGTTTCTTCGTTGTCTTGGTCAGCGTTATCGTGGTAGGGCTTGCCGCTCTGATTGGTGACGACGTTTTGCTGCTCATTGCCGGGGATCAATTCTCCGCTGGCGAAATCTTGATTGTTCCGCTGGTGCTGGCAGCGTCGTTCGAGTTGGCCAGTGTATCATATGAATCCGTTTTGCATTCAGTGGGAAGGCCGCAGTACCATCTGTTCGCAAGGCTGGGTTCGCTGATTTTTCTCATCATTGCGATTTTTGTGGTTGATAGCAACGCGGCGCTGGGTGTTGCATGGTCCGTGGCGGCGGCTCAAGCATTTGAGTATGTTGTCATGACTGTCATCATCTCGTTGGTATTGCGCAGCCTTGCCAAACGTGGTGGAAACAAGGTTTGACATTTGCAGCCTTAATTCTTGCAGGCAGCAGGCCCGGTGAAGATGCCGCTGCTCTGTTCGAGGGCTACAGTCATAAGGCCTTGATCGAATTACAAGGCCGCACATTGCTTCAAAGAGTCGTCGAGGCAGTGCGCGCATCGGGCGCGCAACGTATTGCAGTGTCTTGCGCGGAAGGGGCGGTAGCAGATTTAGCCAGATCGCTTGGAGCCGAAGTGCTGGCACCGCAATCCGGTCCGAGCGGGAGTGTCCTTTCGGCTTTTGCCGAATTGGGAACACCGTTGTTGGTAACAACTGCCGATCATGCGTTGCTTGAAGCAGCGTGGATCAAACAGCTGATCGAACAAACCCCTGCCGATTGTGACCTATCGCTTATGCTCGCACAGCAGCCAGAGGTGGAGTTGGCGATGCCCGGCAGCCGCCGCACCTATCTGCGCTTTGCAGATGGCGAGTGGTCAGGTTGCAATCTGTTTTTCCTGCGCACTACCGCAGCCAGAGCGGCCATTGAATTGTGGCAGACGATTGAAGTGGATCGCAAACGACCGTGGCGAATCGCGCTGCGGTTGGGGCCTGCGACTATTTTCAACTATCTTTTGGGACGCTTGACCCTCGCCGAAGGGCTGTCGCGATTGGGCGCACGGATTGGCATTTCGGTTTTACCGGTTGCGGCAAGCAACGGCCTTGCCGCAGTAGATGTAGACAAACCGCAGGATCTGGCGGACATTAAGCGCCTTCTCGGGATTTAGTGTTTAGGAATGCGAGTGTCGGCTTTGCGCCGCTAGACGCCCGCCGCCCTCGCCGTGTCGATAATTGCTTCTGCAAAGCCAATCGGATCATCTTCCTGGATGAAATGTCCGCCCTTGAGAGTGCGGTGCAGCCCTTTCTTCGCCCCGGGTATGCGTTCCTGAAACGGTGCAAACCCGCCCCGCGTAATCGGATCGCCATCGCTGAAACAGCAAGTGAAGGGCTTGTCAAAGCTCTCCAGAACAGTCCATGCCTCCAGCTGATCGGGAACAGCCTCATTATCGCCGAACGGAACCAGTGCAGGGAATATCCGCGCGGCGGCTTTGCTTCCGCGTGTGTCAAACGGCGCATCATAGGCTGCAACAACATCGTCGGATAATTCTGTAGTCGTCGCGCGCTGCAGGATTCCGCCAATCGGGAAAATCGGGCTGTATTTTGCAAAGGCCCTCCACTTGGCAAAGGCAGGCGGTGGTTCCTGACCGGCGGGAAGCCCGCCGTTCGAAAGTACGACTGCTGCAAATCTGTCTGGCATGGCCGCCACAAGCCGCAAACCGACCAGTGAGCCCCAATCCTGACAGGCTAATATTACATTGTTCAGTTCGAGTGTATCAAACCATTCGCGCATCCATGCGACATGTCCGGCGTAAGTAAAATTGGCTTTTGATGTCGGTTTGTCTGATTTTCCAAAGCCGATCAGGTCGGGCGCGATTACCCGGTAACCGGCATCAACCACCGGCCCGATCATTTTGCGATAGAGGAAGCTCCAGCTTGGCTCACCGTGCACCATCAACACCGGCGTGCCATCGCGGGGGCCTTCGTCGAGATAATGGAGCCGCAGTCCGTCTTGGAGATTGCAATAATGCGGCGTAAAATTGAAATCGGGCAAATTGATGAAACGCGAGTCCGGAGTCCGGTGAACCTTGGCCATATCAATCCTTTCAGCTAGCAATACCATGACGCGTGAACTCGCTGATGGGAAGGGATCAAAGATGGGGCTGCAATCTTGGTGGGATGAACACGGCGTGCCGCGCGTGATCAAAGTGGCCTGCGGTGCGCCGCAGATAATGAAGCTGCGGTCCCTATTGGTGCCAAAGGCGAAGGGTGATGTCTTTGAACTCGGATGCGGCGGTGGCATAAACCAGCAATTCTACAACGCAGCGGCGATTGACAGCTATTGCGGAATAGATCCTGGCGGCAAGTTGCTGCAATATGCCAAGGCTGAAGCCGAGAAGAAGGGCTGGGCGGCTGACATTCGCGACGGCATCGGAGAGGCAATCCCGTTTGAAGATGACAGTTTCGATACGGTCGTGTGCACTTTCACCATGTGCTCGGTGCAGGATCAGGCGCAAGTTGTGCGCGAGATGCGCCGCATTCTCAAGCCGGACGGAGAGCTGTTGTTCCTTGAACATGGCCGCGCGCCTGATGCCAGCGTGGCAAAATGGCAAGACTGGATAGAGCCATATTGGAAGCCGGTCGCGGGTGGTTGCCATCTCACACGCCCGATTGCGTCGGCAGTGCGCGAGGGCGGATTTGATGTGGCGTTAATGGGCGAGCGCTATGTCCCGAAAACACCCAGACCGGTGGGCTGGGTTGAATGGGGCGTCGCAACTAAGTCCGGAGCCTAAAAGACCGGATCATCGGGCAACTCACCGCTACGTGCCTTTTCGCCCAATCTTGCGGCATAGGGATGTTGCGGATTGAGCGAGAGAGTGCGGGAAATCAGACTTTCCATGCGTTGCGGATTGCGCGCAGATTGCCCGCTTTTTGCAATCAGCATCGCCAGACTATAGCAGCCCTGAGCGAGTCCGGCGTCGCAGCCATCCTTGTATAGGCCCGCCGCCTTGCGCTTTGATTCCGCGACATCTTTGGCGCCATAGTGCGATCCGCCGCCGAAAAATTCATTCGGCGCAAGCATCGGACAGGCCAAGAAATTGGCATCGTCGCAAGCCGCGGCATAAAGACTACGCGCGCGCACCATATCCCGATCCACGCCGTAACCTTCGCGGTAATGGTATCCCAAATTCAAGCAACTGTCGCTATCCCCAAGGTCACAGCCGCGTTCAAGCGCCGCGTTGGCGCGCGCCGGATCTTCGCGGATAGGATCCCCTTCATGCACATCAAACAAGGCTGATAGGATGAAGCAGGCTCTGCCTGCTTTGCCTGCGCAGGCGGTTTCCAGCAATGCAATCCCGCGCTCTGTATCCTGATCAATCCCGATACCGCGTGCGAGTGAATAGCCAAGATTGGCGCAAGCTGGTGCGTAATCCGCATCGCAGCCGCGCTGCAGGAAAGCGAATTCATCTTTCTGCGATGTTTCGTCGCCCGATCGCGAAGCCATCCACGACAAATTGTAGCACGCCGGTCCGTAATTCAGACTGCATGATTTCTCGAAAAGCTCTGCCGATTTTGCAACATCGCGCGTGCCAGTTTCCCCGTCTCGGTAGACAACGCCAAGATGAAAGCAGGCCTCGCTGTCATCGGCGGCGCAGCCAGATTCCCAAAGTTCAACCGCAAGATCGATATCGCCTGACTCGTATGCGTCAATGGCGGGACTGTCAGAAGCAGAAAGGCCCGCCGCTGCGAAAAACAGGCTTACAAAAATCGTAAGCAAATTTAGCAGCAGGCAGGCCATTCAATTATTCACCAAAGGTGCGCTGCCACCAACCGCGGCGCGGTTTTCCGTCGGTTGCGACTTCCGGTGCCGGTTTGGCAGCTTTTGCCTTTGCAGCAGGTGCTGGCTCGGGCGCTGTTTCCTCAGCCACAGCAGTTTCCGCCTTCTTGCGCGGTTTGCGCTTGGCTTTGGGCTTCTCTTCAGCCTCTGGCTCAGCAGTCGCCGCTTCTTCTGCAGCGGCATTCGGTTCAGCCTTCTTGCGGCGTGCGCGCGGCTTGGGCTTTTCCTCGGCTACAGCTTCGGGCTCAGCATCTGCTGGCTTATCACCTTTAGGCACCGCTTTCTTGCGTGGTGCGCGCTTTGCCTTTGGCTTTGGTGCGGTTTCGACGGCATCGTCAGCGTGAACATTTGCCGCTTCTTCCTCGACTGCCGCAGCCGGTGCGTCAACAGGCTCGCCCGCATTCTCTGTCGGTCCATCCGGATTATCGGCATTCTCGCGATTTTCGCCGTCTGTGCGATTGCGCCCACCGCGACGACCGCGGCCACCACGGCGGCGGCGTTTTTTGCGAGGCTTGCCGTCTTCGTCGAGTTCCTCGCTCGGGCCGTTGCCGTGATCTTCGCTGCTATCGGCTATATCCGCATCAGAAGTGTCGTCTCGATTTTGGCCCGATGTATTTTCGCTGTCGCGACCATCATCACTACTGCCATCATCATCGCGAGGTTTGCGGCCACGACCGCCACGCCGACGACGCTTTTTCGACGAACGATCTTCGTCCCGTTCGTTCCGCTCTTCGCGTTCGTCATCTTCGTCCTCTTCGACTTCCACATCATCGATGTCATCATCAACGATCGGCTCGAAGCGAGGCATTTCGGTTGGGCGAGGGCCGGAACTCCGGACCTCCATTTTCGCACCTTCGTCTTCACCCTCGGGCAAGACTTCGACCAACACATGGTAGCGTTCCTCGATCTCGCGCAGATCAACCCGCTTGGCATTGAGCAGATAGATCGCTGCTTCGGTGCTGGCGGACAGTGAAATGATCGTGCCCTTGCCCTTGGCCGCTTCGTCTTCAATCAGACGCAGCGCCGAAAGGCCGGCTGAGGAAGCGGTGCGGACAAGGCCGGTTCCATCGCAATGCGGACATTCGCGGGTGGTGGCTTCTAGCACGCCGGTGCGCAGGCGCTGGCGGCTCATTTCCATCAGGCCGAAGCCGGAAATTCGCCCGACTTGAATGCGCGCACGGTCGTTCTTGAGCGAATCTTTCATCGCCTTTTCGACTTTGCGAATGTTGGAATTATATTCCATGTCGATAAAGTCGATCACGACCAGACCGGCCATATCGCGCAAGCGCAACTGGCGGGCGATTTCCTTGGCCGCTTCGATGTTGGTAGCGGTCGCGGTTTGCTCGATTCCGTGTTCCTTGGTCGAACGGCCCGAGTTGATGTCGATCGAAACCAGCGCCTCGGTCGGGTTGATGACTAGGTAGCCGCCCGATTTGAGCTGGACCACCGGATCATACATCGCACGCAATTGGTCCTCTGCGCCGTAACGCTGGAACAAAGGCACCGGATCAGAATAGGCCTTCACCCGCCGCGCGTGGCTTGGCATAAGCATTTTCATGAAGCCCTTGGCCAGCTTGAAGCCTTCTTCACCCTCGACAATAACTTCTTCGATATCGCGGTTATAAATGTCGCGGATTGCGCGTTTGATAAGGTCGCTGTCCGAATGAATCAGGGCAGGGGCACTGGAGCCTAGCGTGTTGCCCCGGATATCGTCCCACAGGCGGGCGAGATAGTCGAAGTCGCGCTTAATCTCTGTTTTGGTGCGGCTGAGGCCAGCGGTGCGAACGATCAGACCCATCGATTTGGGCAATGTCAGATCGCCGACGATTTGCTTGAGGCGCTTACGATCCTGCGAGCTGGAAATCTTGCGGCTGATTCCGCCGCCGTGGCTGCTGTTGGGCATCAGCACGGTGTAGCGGCCAGCAAGGCTGAGATAGGTGGTAAGTGCTGCGCCTTTGTTTCCGCGCTCCTCCTTAACAACCTGTACCAGCAAAACTTGGCGACGCTGGATTACGTCCTGAATTTTGTAACGGCGGCGCAAAGCCATCCGCTTGGCGCGAACTTCGTCTACCGCTTTGGCGCGGCTGCTATTGCCCTTGCCGCCACCTTGACGGCGACCGCCCTTGCCAGTGCGTCCACCACGATTGCGGCCGTGACCGCGATTGCCGCGGTCATGATTGTCTTCAGATTCGGTTTCTTCTTCATCGTCCGAATCGTCGTCATCATCATCGCCGCCTTCAACATGGCCTTCCTCGATGGTAGAGAC
>JBATLU010000048.1:0-6376 GCA_049289475.1 Pontixanthobacter sp.
GCTCCCGGTCGCTCCTCCTACGGATAGTGCGGTTTCTTTGGCCGCTCCCTCTCCAACTTATACGGCGGTCGCGCCGATCTCTTCATTGCTGCTGACGGTCTCCATTTCGGTACCTTCCTTGAACAGCGGCCATGCAAGCTGCTGCCCCAGAGTAGCCTTGGGTAAATTCTCCACCCCGTAACCCGTGGGAAATGTGCGGGTGATCTTGGCGGTGCCGAACAGCACATCCCAGAAGAACAGAAGGTTGCCGTAGTTTCCCTTGTAATTCACGGCGGGATCGCCGGCGTGGCGGCCATGATGGGCGTGGTGCGTTGCGGGTGTCGAAATCGTCCGTTCCACGACCCACATCACGGGGGACAGCCATTTTATTTTGTAGAGCGGCTTGTCCCATGCGACATCCGAGTGGGCTCCGGTAATAACGAGAAGCTTGACGACGATGTACCCAGCATAAACCCAGCCGAGGCCAAGATACACCAGCACGCCGGAGAACCAGATTCCGGGCATGAAAGCGTAATAAAACAGGTTGTTGCGGTAAACGAGCCGGATACTCATATACCGAGCATTGTGATGCGCGCGGTGTAAATTATACAGCCATGAAACACTGTGCGATGCGCGGTGCAGCCAATATTGCATCATATCGTCAAACACGAGGAACAAAGCGATGGCGGCAAAGATATTGAGGCCTGACAATGCGCCTTCCCATTGCGGCGCAACCAGTCCTGCCAATCCGGCGGAGAGAAACAAAATCGCAGGCTGGGTCAAAATCAGCAAGGTAAAGGTTGAGATCAATTCGACGATCCCGTCATCGCGGGTTTGTTCTGATTTGCGGAGCAGGTTCGAGCGCCATAATTCGATCAGGGCGTAACCGAAGAATATCATCAGAATGACGATGGTCGAGTTTTGCATTGCGCGATTCCTTTGCTTGTCAGGCAGGGCATTAGACCATATTGGATCATTGAAATGTCAAATAGTTTACATTTGCAAGCTGGCGGCGGGCTCCGCTCGCTGGTGGCGCCGACTTTGTTCGGCGAGTTGAGCGCAGATATACGCCTGCCGCTGTTAGCCCGCTCTCCAGTGCTCAAATTTTCGGACGGGCAGATTATCCAGCACCGCGGCGATACGCCAAACGGCTTTTGGGTTATCAAAAACGGGGTTGTGAAGATCGGTCAGTTCCGACTGAACGGCGAATTCCGCGCGCTGGCATTGCTGTCCGATGGCGATTCCTACGGTGAGCTCGCGGTGTTTGCGGCATCGCGGCGCGCGGTCGATTCGCTCGCCGATGGCCCGGTGCAGCTCCATTGGATTGAGGCCGCCGCTTTTGAAACGGCAATCCTTTACGATCCGGCATGCATGCGCAAATTGATCGGGGCTTTGGCCGCGCAATTGCAAGAGGTTCTTGGTCTGTTATCAGGCCTTGGCAAAGGCACCAGTGCGGCGCGCATCGCTGCCGTCCTGACCAATCTTACAGGGGTCCGGGAGCAACGTTGTTTGATTCGCGTCAGTCAGGATGATCTTGCCGAGTTGACCGGGCTGACCCGCGCAACGGTCAACAAATGCCTCGGTCTGTTCGAACAGCGCGGCATAATCGAGCGGCGCTATGGCGCGGTGGAGATTTGCGACGTCCCGATGTTGCGCACCGCAGCCTTGACCTGAGGCATTAAATCGCCTGGTGTACAATCGGCGGCGCAGCCGCGCATTTGCCGCCGTCGGCGCTATCACCGCCCTCGATAAACGCCAGCGCCACAAAACCGCCCACTACCAGAATGACAAAACCGGCTGTCACCAACCCGAGATATTTGTCGATGAATTTCTTGATCGGCGCGCCGAACAGGCGGAACAGCACACCAACAATCATAAAGCTTATCGAACGGCTGACGATGCTGGCCAGAATAAACGGAACCAGCGGCATCGCGATAAAGCCCGCGGTGATGGTCAGCAGTTTGAACGGGATCGGCGTCGCCCCTTTGATCATAATGATCTCTGCGCCATATTCGCGCAGATAGCAGGCCGCGACGGGGAAGCTTTCGGTCAGCCCCAGCCAGCCGAGCAATTGTGTGCCGACCGTGTCATACAGCCCGTATCCGATGGCATAGCCGAGCAACCCGCCTGTTACCGAGGCGATGGTCGCAATCGCCGAAAAACGGATCGCCTTCTTGGGTTCGGCCAGACACATCAGGCCAAGCAAGGGATGCGGCGGGATCGGAAAAAAGCTCGCTTCCATGAAGGCAAACAGTGCCAGCCAGCCAGTCGCATGGCGGTGCGCCGCCTTCTCCATCGTCCAATTATAGAGTTTGCGCAGCATGGAAGACCCTCTGATATATTCGTCCGCGCGTTTAGGTTACTGCAAGCCACCCCCAATCGGAATTGGGTATGGCTCGTATAATAACGCCTTGGCAAAGCAGCAACTGGCTTTTCATCTCGCCGGTTGAGGGAATGCGCATCTTTAACCGACAGTCCCAACAACTCGAGCTATTTTCAGGCGAATGGAAAATGGCTGCGTCGATTTCCCAACCAATGGGTGGTCAGACGATAGATTCGGAGCTGAGGGCCGCATTCGCCAGTCTGGTTGAAAGCCTTAGTATCGCAGGAATTTTTCCTGTAATCGAATAGGAACAATTGGCTGGTACCTGCGTTTAGGTCCCGTGAGGATAGGAAGAATGGTCGAATTTTGGGCCTAAAACGTTAAAGAGAGGCATAATTGCAACAGTTTGCAAGGATTGAACTCTTGCCTCTCCTACGAGGAAAAGTTAGAAAACTGCCACTCGGTGGCTCAATTTCGCTATTAAAGGGGAACTACATAATGCGGAAACTCGTCATAGGCTTGGCGATGGCTTCAACAGCCCTTGCTTCGCCTGCACTCGCTCGCGACGGTCAATGGTATGTTGAGGTCGGTGGCGGCCCAATGCTCATTGAAGACGTTGCTTTTGATGTAAACAATGGTGCTGGCACAGTAACTGCTGACACGAAAGAAGGTTACGATTTTGGTGGTATCGTTGGTTATGACTTCGGCGCGTTCCGCCTCGAAGCCGAAACCAGCTACCGGGAAGGTGATGTATTCAATCTTGCTGCAGATTCAGTTGGCTTGCCTCGAACAGCTGTGGGTAACATTAACACAACATCAGCTACCGTAGCCCCGGCTGCCGGTGACCTGAATGTGCTCAGCTTCATGGTTAATGGTCTTTTCGACTTTGGGGCTGACGATGGGCTTCAAGGCTTCGTTGGTGGTGGTGTAGGCGTTGCCCGCACCGACGCTCAGGCAAGCATTAATTCGACTATTCCGGATTCATTCAACGATTCGGACAGTGGGTTGGCTTGGCAAGTTCTTGCGGGTGTCCGCGCTCCAATCAGCGATAGCTGGGATGTTGGCTTGCGTTATCGCTTGTTCACTGCCGAAAACGTCAACATTGTTGATTCGATCGGCCGTAATCTGGATGGCAAGTTCCGTTCGCACTCGATTCTGGGTACGCTGACATATAACTTCGGTGGTGAAGCACCGCCTCCACCGCCGGTTGCAGCACCGCCTCCACCGCCAGTGATGACACCTCCACCGCCACCGCCACGCGTTGCACCGCCACCACCACCGGTATGCAACAAGGGCCCGTACATCGTGTTCTTCGAATGGGACAAATCGGACATCACTCCGGAAGCTGCCACCATTCTCGACAACGCGGTATCGGCATATGCGAACTGCGGCATGGCTTCGGTTATGCTCGCTGGTCACGCTGACGCCTCGGGTGCGAAGACTTATAACGTTGGTCTTTCGCAGCGTCGTAACACGTCGGTCACCAATTATCTTGCTGGTCGCGGAATTCCGACCGGCCGGATTTCGAGTGAAGCATTCGGCGAATCGCAACTTCGCGTACCAACCGCTGACGGAGTTCGCGAACTGCAGAACCGTCGTGTGGAAGTTACTTACGGTCCGGGTTCGGGCATGTAATTTCGCTAACGCGATTAAATATATGAAAGGGGCTGGAGCAATCTGGCCCCTTTTTTGTTATGCTCTCCAGAGATCACATTGGAGAATCTCATGAAACTAGCCCCGAGCGCCTACACAGCTACATCAGCTGCCCTACTCCTGACGCTTACATCCTGCGCTGCGCACACCAACGCTGGTCGGATGGCAACGGGCAACACCGCACAGCTCGAATTGGCAGGCGGTTCATTCATTTCACCGAACGACAAGATCACCGGCTTGGTGCGATTACAGGAAACTGATGGCAAGGTAGCGCTGGAGGTCACCGTGCAAGGTGTGGCGCCGGGCGCGCATGGATTTCACTTGCACCAAACGGGTACTTGCGAGGGACCAACCTTTACATCTGCGGGCGGCCACCTCAATCCGCTGGGCAAGCTTCATGGCAGTTTGGCGCAAGGTGGCAGCCATTTGGGCGATTTGCCAAATCTTGACGTCGACGCCGACGGGAAAGCAACTTTGTCCGCGCAACTTAGTGCGACTCAGTCCGATTTGACCAACTGGCTGTTCGATGCCGACGGCACCGCGGTGGTCATCCACGAAACGACGGACGACTATATGACCAACCCTTCAGGAGCAGCGGGCAGCAGGATCGCCTGCGCCGTGCTCAAGCAACCTTAAGTCCCGGCTCCCCCGCCGCTGTGGCGCGCGCAATCAAGCTTCTGCCAGCCTCTGGCACCAGCTTGATTGCCGCAATAAGCAGGCAAAACCCGATTGGCGCGATCCAGAGTGTCGCCAGCATACCCTTAGATAGATCTGCGTCGTTCTGGGCGGAAACGTAACCCGCCAAAAATGGACCGAGCGCAAGCCCGACCATCGTCGTCGCAAGGAAGAAAGTGGCGGTCGCAGCGCCACGCATTCTTGGCAAAACAAGGGCTTGGCTAGATGCCGCCGCAGCGCCCAAAGCCGACGACGCCAACATACCGGAGAAGAACGCCAGAATAAGGAATGTTGTCAGATCCTGCGTGGTAAACTGCCAGAATAGCAGCGGCACTGGAGAAACCAGCCCAAACAGGATGACATAGATCCGGCCTGCTTCAAACTTCTGCACCAGATGATCGGCGATGCGGCCGCCCAGGACCACTCCGAGGAAGCCGGCCACCGCACTAGGCGCGCCAATCCAGAGGCCAAGCGACGACTTGCTAATTTCAAACACCCGCTCGGCGTATGGCGCTGTCCAATAGGAGGCGGCATACGCCATGAAAGATACAGTACCGTAGCCAAGGATGGTGCACAAAAACGCCGGAGAGCCCCAGGTCAATTTGAAGGTCGGCAAGTCGCGGGTTCGTAGCGCTGCAGCCCAACAATAAACGGCATAATATCCCACAGCCAGCAACAGCCACTGATCCGTAATTTCAATCTGGTTTGTAAAATAGCCGATGATTCGGCCCTGCCCCGTCCCAAGTATCGCAGTCAGAGCGATGGCCGCCAGTCCAAACAGTGCGAATACGATCAGATTGACAGTCAGCGCACTCCTGCCTCGCATCGCCGCTCCAATAAGCGTAAATGGCGGAATCACCGTCAGCAATTCTTGAACAAAGCCGCGAAACGGGTGCGGATCTTCAGCCGTAGGAATTCCGTCAATCGCTCCGCGAATGGGCTCGCGCAGGCTAATCACCCAAAATGCCAGCAGCAATCCGGGCAGGCCGACGGCAATAAATGCCGCTTGCCAGCCCGCAAGACCCAAGGGACCACCATCCGGATAGGCAGCGTTCCAGTTCTCTACGATGAGGCCGCCGATCAGCAGCGAAATGCCGCCGCCAATGTAAATCCCTGAGGAATAAATCGCGAGCGCTGTCGCACGGAGACGGGCCGGAAACCAATCCGACAGCAGCGAATAGGCAGACGGGCTTGCCGATGCTTCGCCAACTCCGACACCGACGCGGGCTAGTGTCAGAGTCGCAGTATCGCGCGCCAGTCCGGACATAACTGTCATAGCTGACCAGAGGGTCAGACCTATCGTCATCAGCCGGACCCGCTTCCAGCTGTCCGCGAGACGGCCCAGCGGGATACCAAACAGGGCATAAAAGATTGCGAACGCCGTGCCGTATAGAAAGCCGAGATAAGCGTCATCAACGCCAAGGTCAGCCTTGATATCATTGGCCAGGATCGAGAGTATTTGCCGGTCTACGAAGTTGAGAACGTAGATAACAACAAGCACGGAAAGGGCGTACCAACTGTAAGACGGCACTTTGTCATCAGGGCCAACACTTTGGGCCACTGCACCATCGATCTGATTATCCATATTTGGTTCCATCCTGAAGGCCAGCTTCTTCGAAGCCCTTTTGCCGCAATCTACAGCTATCGCAAACTCCGCAGGCCAAACCGCCTGCTGTCGGGTCATAACATGACCAGCTCATCCCGCTATCAAGTCCTAGCCTTGCAGCCTCTCTGGCAATATCAGCC
>JBATLU010000049.1:0-16852 GCA_049289475.1 Pontixanthobacter sp.
CTCTATGAAGATGGCACGCCCAAAACGCGCCATTTGACGACCAATCCGATCATCGAACTGGCACCTGACCAGCAAAGCGCGACATGCCGTTCGCAATGGACCGTGTTGCAGGCGCTGGATGACTTGCCGCTGCAAGTGATTGGCAGTGGGCGTTATCATGATGAATTGAAACTGGTGTCGGGCGAGTGGGCCTTTGCCAGACGTGAATATTTGAAAGTCGATTTCTGGGGTGATGCGAGCAAGCATCTCAAACATGCCCCCGCAAGTAAGGTGCATTAAGATGGGAATTTGTGACGGCAGGACCGTAATCATTACTGGCGCAGCGCGCGGGTTGGGGCGGTCTTACGCGCTCGCATTCGCAGCCGAAGGTGCCAATGTGGTGGTCAATGACATCGGAACTTCGCTGGGCGGAGATGGCCGTGACACCAGCGCCGCAGATGGTGTAGTTGAAGAAATCAAAGCGGCGGGCGGACAAGCCATCGCCAATTACGAAGATGTGACCGATTGGGATGGCGGCAAGCGGATTGTCGATGCGGCGGTTGTGGCATTTGGTGATCTGCATGTCGTGGTCAACAATGCCGGGATCGTTCGCGACCGGATGTTTGTTTCGGCTACGCTGGACGAATGGGATGCGACCATGCATGTCCATCTGCGCGGCCATTTCTGCATTGCGCGCCATGCTGTCGATTATTGGCGGGCGAAGGCCAAGGACGGCCGCGCGCCCGAAGCGCGGATCATCAACACCACGTCTGGCGCCGGTTTGCAGGGATCAATCGCGCAATCGGCTTATTCGACCGCAAAAGGCGGGATCGCGGCACTGACTCTGGTTCAGGCTGCTGAACTTGGCCGCTATGGCATCACGTCCAATGCGCTTGCCCCATCGGCCCGCACGCGTATGACCGAGCAAGCTTTCGCCGACAAGATGGCGACCGAGGGCGACAGTTTCGATGTGATGGACCCGGACAATATCGCGCCGACGGTCGTGTGGCTGGGCAGCGCGGCCAGCGCAGAAGTAACCGGCTGTGTGTTTGAACTCGAAGGCGGCAAGATCATGCTTGAGGATGGCTGGCGCGAGGGGCCTTTCGTCGACAAGGGCGCGCGTTGGACACCCGCCGATGTCGGCGATGCGGTCGCCAAACTTATTGCCGAGCGGCAAGAACCACGCAAAGTCTGGGGCACTTGATCATGGATTTCTCTTTCACCGAAGAACAGAAGATGATCGCGGATACTGCGCGCGATTTCTTCTCCGAGAATGCCACCAGCGAACGCACCCGCGCTGCCATGGATGGCGAAGGCATTGACCGTGCACTCTGGAAAGCGTTCTGCGAAGAGCTTGGCTTGGGCGGGGTGCTCGTTTCCGAAGCGGATGGCGGGGCCGGGCTTGGCCATGTTGAATTCGCATCAATTGCAGAAGCCGCTGGCGCACAGGTCGCGTCTTTGCCGATGCTTGGGCAAGCGATGGCATGCTCCGCGCTCGGTGCCGGCGGGAGCGAAGCGCAGAAGTCCGAATATCTTCCGCCGATCGCTGGCGGTGAGTTGATCGTTGCCACTGCCGCCGCAGCAGACCTGTCGGTAAACGGACCGGGCTTGAGCGGGGAGTTCACCTGCGTTGCGGGTGGCGCGATTGCGGATGTGTTTATTCTGGCCGGCCCTGAAGGCGCATGGCTGGTTCGTGCAGATGCCGAAGCTGTCTGCGTACAAGGCCACACGACGATGGATCAAACCCGCCAATTGGCGACGGTAACGCTTGCCAATGCACAAGGCGATGCGCTTCCTCAGTGGGAAGCGGCATTGAAGGCGGCCAACCGGACCGGCTTTCTTTGCCTTGCAGCAGAGGCTCTAGGCGGGGCACAGGCCTGCCTCGATCAAACGGTCGCATTTGCGCAAGACAGGGTTCAGTTCGGCCGCCAGATCGGTAGCTTTCAAGCCTATAAGCACCGGCTAGCGGATATGATGGTCGAAATCGAACAAGCGCGTTCAGCGGTCTATTGGGCCGCCTGCGCGATTGACGAGAACACAGACGATCCGGATTTGGCCGTCCATGCGGCTAAGTCTTTCTGCGCTGACACATTCTTCCGCTGCGCTGGCGATATGATCCAGCTCCACGGAGGGATTGGTTTCACTTGGGAGCACGATGCACATCTCTATTTCAAGCGCGCGCGTTCGATCCAGACGATGCTGATGAACGGCGATTGGCACCGCGAACAAATTGCGACGATGATTTTGGGAGAGGCGGCATGAAATTAGGCTTTACCCCCGAGGACGAGACATTCCGCGTAGAAGTCGCTGCGTGGCTTGAAGAGCAATTGTCGGGCGATTTCGCAGATATTCGTGGTGTGTCGGGCCTGACCGCGATGCCCGAACGGCGTAAGCAATGGGAACAGCGCCTCGGGCGTGACCGGTGGAGCGTGATTGGCTGGCCAGAGAAATGGGGCGGGCGCGATGCTACGCTGATGCAGCAAGTCATCTTCGCCGAGGAATATGCCCGTTCGGGCGCGCCGGGCCGGGTTGGCCACATGGGCATCGAACTGGCTGGACCGACCATTCTGGCCTTCGGTACGGAGGAGCAAAAGGCACGCTTCCTGCCCGATATCGCTTCGGGAAAGACGCTGTGGTGCCAAGGCTATAGTGAACCCAATGCCGGCAGCGATCTTGCCAATGTCCGCACAAAGGGACGTCTGGATGAAACGACCGGTGAATGGGTTGTGGACGGTCAGAAAATCTGGACCAGCCTGGCGCAGATCTGCGATTGGATTTTCGTTGTCACACGGACGGAGGAAGGTTCCAAAGGACCCAAGGGGCTGACGTTTCTGCTGATGCCGCTCGATCAGCCCGGCATTGATGTTCGCCCGATCCGGCAGATCAATGGCGATGCGGAGTTTAATGAAACCTTCTTCGATGGCGCGCGCACTGCAGGTGACAATCTGGTCGGCGAAGTGGGCGGCGGGTGGCAGGTTGCGATGGGCTTGCTCGCGTTCGAGCGCGGTGTATCCACCTTGGGGCAGCAAATGGGCTTCCGCAATGAACTGGATGCAATCATCGCAGCAGCCAAGGCCAATGGGGCCGCGAAGAACCCGCTGATCCGGCAAAAGATTGCCAAGGCTGAAATAGGCCTGCGTCTGATGCGTTATGGCGCGCTGCGGATGCTCAGCCATACGGATCATGCGCGGCCCGATGGTGCGGCCCTTACCTATAAGATCCAGTGGGCCAGTTGGCGCCGCAGTCTGGGTGAATTGGGGATGGAGGTTCTTGGCCAAGCGGGCGAAATCACCAACAACCCGGAATATGAATTTGACGAGCTGCCAAACCTGTTCCTCTATTCGCGTGCGGACACGATCTATGGCGGAACCAACCAGATCCAGCGCAATATCATCGCCGAACGGGCGCTTGGCCTACCGCGCGAACCGAGGGGGCAGTCATGAGCATTCCGAAATATCCAGAAGGGCGCAATCTGCTCAAGGGCCTGACGGTTGTCGTAACAGCTTCAGCGGGGACCGGAATCGGTTATTCCGCCGCGAAACGTGCGGTTGAAGAGGGCGCGGCAGTGCTGATGTCCGATTTCCACGAGCGCCGGCTCGGCGAATCCGCTGACCGGATTGAAGAAGCGACCGGAACGCGGCCTGCAACGCATATTTGCGATGTTACCGATCAGGCGCAGGTTGATGGCTTGCGCGATGCGGCGATTGCGCAGCTTGGCCATGTCGATGTTTTGATCAACAATGCCGGTCTTGGCGGTGAAGTGGCGGTGGTCGATATGACCGACGAGCAATGGCACCGCGTCCTCGACGTTACGCTCAATTCGGTATTTCGGATGACGCGTTCGTTTCTCCTGCACATGCAGGCACGCGGCAGTGGTTCCATTGTAAACAATGCTTCTGTGCTCGGTTGGCGCGCGCAAAAGGGGCAGGCGCATTATGCGGCGGCCAAGGCGGGTGTGATGGCGTTTACGCGTTGCTCGGCACTCGAAGCGGCTGATTATGGCGTGCGCATAAATGCGGTTGCGCCGTCGATTGCGATGCATCCGTTCCTTGCGAAAGTGACCAGCGACGAGCTGCTGGCAGAATTGTCAGCCAAGGAAGCCTTTGGCCGGCCAGCAGAAGTTTGGGAAGTTGCCAATGTGATGATGTTCCTCGCCAGCGATTTGTCTAGCTACATGACCGGCGAAGTGCTGTCGGTGTCGAGCCAGAGGGCCTGATCATGGCAAAGATATACGAAAAACCGCAAGATTTGTTTGGCGCCGAAGGCACGCTGCTTGGCCCGACAGATTGGCTTGTGATCGACCAGAAAAGAGTCAACGGATTTGCCGAAGTGACCGGGGATCATCAGTGGATTCACGTGGATACGGAACGCGCCAAGGATGGCCCGTTTGGCGGCACAATCGCACATGGCTATCTGACCATGAGCCTCGTCAACTTCTTCCTCCCGGACCTGATCGAAGTGCGCGGGTTCTCCCATGCGGTAAACATCGGTGCAGATCGTTTGCGGTTCCTCAATCCGGTGAAAGTCGGCAGCCGCATTCTCGGGCGCGGTGAAGTGGTGAATGTCGAGGACAAGAAGGGCGCCGTCCAATCGACGGTCCGTGTCAGCATCGAGATCGAAGGCGAGGAAACGCCTGCCTGCGTTATCGATACGATCAGCCGCTATTATCCGGGGTAAAGCATGACCGATACAGCAACCAAGATTGCCGCCGTCCAAACCTATGTCGATGGTTTCGCGGCCGGCAATGCGGACATTATCAGCACCATGTTTGCGGATGATGCAACGCTGGAAGACCCGGTGGGCACCGACATGATTGTTGGCCGTCAGGCTATCCACGAGTTTTATGTTGGCGCGGTGGCCACAGGGGCCAAGCTTACAATGCTTGGCGAACCTCGATGTGCAGCTGACTTTGTCGCCTTCCCTTTCTCCGTGGCATTTAGTTTTGAGGGGCAAGCCAGCGTCATCGAAGTGATAGATACATTCAAATTCAACGATGATGGCAAGATCATCGAAATGAAGGCCTATTGGGGCCCGGAAAACATGAAATCCGCCTGAGCGGAAGAAAGCGAATATCATGCGCGAAGCAGCCATCGTTTCCACCGCGCGCACTGGCGTAGGCAAGGCCTACCGCGGCGCATTCAATGATACTGAAGCACCCGTCTTGGCCGCTCATGTGGTCAATGCGGCGATCGAACGCGCCGGAATTGATGCGGCGCGCGTCGACGACGTCTATCTCGGTGTCGGCAACCACTGGAATACGCAGAGCTACAATCTTGGCCGTCTCGCGGTGCATGGCTCCAACTTGCCCGATACGACTGGCGGCTTCACACTCGATCGCAAATGTTCCTCTGGCCTCAACGCTATTGCACTTGCAGCGCGCGGCATCATGACCGACGAGATCGATTGTGCGATTGCAGGCGGGATGGAAAGCATCTCGTTGACGCTGAATAAGCATGCGCCGCAATTTCGCAACCGCTCCGAATTCGTGAAACAGCATGATGCGCATGCCTATATGGCGATGATCGAAACGGCTGAAATCGTTGCCGAACGCTATGGCGTGAGCCGCGAAGATCAGGACCACTTCGCAGCAACCAGCCAGCAACGGGCCGTTGCCGGGCAAGAAGCTGGTCGCTTCGACGCGGAGATCGTTCCGATCACTGTCAGCAAAGCTTTGTTTGAAAAAGATGGAACACCAGCTGGCAATGAGGAGGTGACGCTGAAAAGCGACGAAGGCGTTCGTGCAGGAACAACCTTCGAGAAACTTCAAACGCTGAAACCGGTTTTCAAAGACGGCATGATAATCAAGGAAGGCCGGTACGTTACTGCTGGCAATGCCAGCCAGCTGTCCGATGGCGCATCTGCGCAGGTAATATTGGACCTTGGCATGGCGCGTGCGGAGGGCAGTCCTGTGCTGGGCATTTATCGCGGCTTCCAGGTCGCTGGCTGCAAGGCAGAGGAAATGGGCATTGGCCCCGTCTTTGCGATTCCCAAATTGCTCGACCGTGCCGGTGTGAAGCTGGAGGATATTGGCCTGTTTGAAATCAACGAGGCATTCGCCAGCCAAGCGATCTATTGCCAGCGCAAGCTCGGCATCGATCCTGAAAAGCTCAACGTCAATGGCGGCGGGATCGCCATCGGCCATCCGTTTGGCATGACCGGCAGCAGGCTGGTTGGTCACGCTCTGATTGAAGGCAAGCGACGCGGTGTGAAATACGTCGTGGTATCGATGTGCGTTGCGGGCGGGATGGGCGCAGCCGGGTTGTTCGAGGTCGCCTGATGCGCGGTTTGCCGGTCACTATTCCGCATGTGGCGCAAGACGCTGCCCGGCGCTGGCCCGACGCTACCGCGATTCTGGAGGGCGGTGAGGAATGGACATTTACCGAACTATGGCAGCGCATAAGCCAAGCGGCATCGGCTTTTCTCACGGCGGATATTGGCAAGGGAGACCGGATCGGCATCTGGGCACCAAATAGCCGCGAATGGATCGTGATTGCCATCGGGGCGCTGACTGTCGGTGCGGCGATTGTTCCGCTCAATACGCGCCTGAAGGGCCGTGAGGCTGGCGATATTCTGCGCCGGACAAGTGCCAAGCTATTGTTTACTGTGCCCGAGTTTCTTGGAACCGATTATGGCGCGTTGCTGGTGGATGAGGACATTCCCGGCCTTGCCCAGATCGTCCGTGTCGGCGAAGAGTTGGATGGCTTTCTAGCCATGGGGAAAGCCGATGACGGGCGAGTCAATGATGCCCTGGATCGGCTTCAAGGCAGCGAAATTTCCGACATCATGTTCACCAGCGGGACCACGGGAATTCCCAAGGGCGTTCTGACCACCCATGACCGGATTGTCCCGATGTTTCGTCACTGGGTCGAAGTGATGGGCTTGCAATCGGGCGAACGATATCT
Source organism: Pontixanthobacter sp. (assembly GCA_049289475.1). Lineage (GTDB taxonomy): Bacteria > Pseudomonadota > Alphaproteobacteria > Sphingomonadales > Sphingomonadaceae > Pontixanthobacter. The sequence goes on from JBATLU010000049.1 coordinate 6,882, forward strand.
GATCATCAACCCTTTCTTTCACAGCTTCGGTTTCAAAGCCGGCTGGGTCGCCGCGCTGATTGCCGGGGCGACCATAATGCCAATGGCGAGTTTCGATATCCCGCAAGTTATCCGGCACATCGAACTGGACAAAGTCAATTTCCTGCCTGGTCCTCCGACGATCTACCAATCGTTGTTGGCAGCCAAAGCGGAAAAGGATTTCGACACATCCAGCCTTCGCGGTGCAGCCACTGGGGCGGCATCTGTTCCGCCGGAACTGATCAGGCGGATGCGCAACGAACTCGGTTTGGTCGATACTGTCACTGCCTATGGCATGACCGAATGTTCGACCATTACCGCTTGTCGCAGCGGCGACGATGCCGACTTGATTGCAACCAGTGTTGGCAAGGCAATACCCGGACTTGAAGTGCGTATTACCGATGCCGATGGCAAGGAGGTCGCACGCGGTGACACCGGCGAAATACATGTTCGCGGTTATGCGGTGATGCTCGGCTATCTCGACGATCCCGATGCAACCGCAGAGACTATCGACGCGGATGGATGGCTCCACACCGGCGATGTCGGGACGATGGATCAAAACGGCTACGTCCGCATCACCGACCGGATGAAAGACATGTATATTGCTGGCGGTTTCAATTGCTACCCGGCTGAAATCGAGAAGATTCTCGCCGAACATCCCGGTATCGGCATGGCGGCCGTGATTGGCTTGCCCGATGAACGCATGGGGGAGATCGGAAAAGCCTTCGTCGTGCCGCGTCCCGGGCATAGTCTAACACCCGAAAGCATAATTGCCTGGGCAAAAGACAATATGGCCAATTACAAGGTGCCCCGTATTGTCGAGTGCGTTGAGGAGCTACCGCTGAATGCATCTGGCAAGGTGCTTAAGACTGAACTGAGAGACCGTTAAGTTGCGCTTGCCAGGCAAGAGCTATCAGTTGTCTTGTGCGCGCCAGCCAATCGGCACATCGTCGCCCGTCAGCTCGATGATTTTCCTCAGGACCCTCTTGGTTTCGGCCAGTTCACCGGCAGTGAAATGATCTGCCAGATCCGCTTCGAATGATTTCCCGAAAGCGAGCGTTTCAACAAAATGTTTGCGCCCTTTGTCAGCGAGTTCAAATATCCCGTCCTTGCCCTTGATTAGCCCTCTGCGCACCATGCACTGCAAGGCATCGATCGATGGGTCGTGTCCGGTATGGGAAAGCCGGGAAACTATCTCTTCGCCCGTCAGCGATAATTCCATACTCAGCACTGCCAGTGCCATATATTCGTCCATTGTCATGCCGAGTTCGGCAAGTTTCTGACGGGTAGGCTGCGATGTCTGGAAATGCGCGCGCGAAATCAGATAGAACAGAAAATCATCGCTAAATCGGCCATGTTCCATATCAACCGAAACCTCGTCTGAACCGGCAGGTTTAGGCCGTCTTTCGGCATAGCGGCCACCATGGAACAGCAGGGGAGCCTCGTCACGCGCTTCGTAAGCGACAACTTCGCCAACGAAAATGACATGATCGCCGCCCTCATATTGGTGTTTGGTACGGCATTGGAACAAGGCTGCGTGCTGCGTGAATACAGGGGAGCCAAGCTCACCATCGTGCCAATCCATCCCGCTAAATTTGTCTTCTCCTGACTGCGCGAAGCGGTTGGAGAGATCTTCCTGCGAAGCCGCCAGCACATGCACGGCAAAGTGTCCGCTCGAACAAAATGCGTCATGCGACAGGGACGTTTTCGCAAGCGACCAGAGTACAAGCGGAGGATCGACGCTTACCGAGTTGAAGCTGCTGGCAGTTACCCCGACGGGTTGATTAATACTGTCCTTGGTCGTGGCAATCGTCACACCTGTAGCGAAGGCGCCCAATGCTTTGCGAAAATCTCCATCCTTTGGCTTAGCATCACTCATCTGGCTTCTCCGATAGGGCTAGGCGCAGCCCAATGGCGTAAAAATTATTCAATCCAATTACGCGTAAGGACATTTCTGATGGATATCAATGTTGATATGCGTAGAATTATGCCGATATTGCGCCCTTTACGGATTGGTTTGATGTGTCCTGGCGGGCTAGAAATGGGCCGTAATCGGACCGTCGCCACTAGGTATTCTTAGCCAAAGAAGCAGAAAGTCCTTGCCGGTTATGTTGAGGCATTTCCGCCAAGTGCGTTCCTGCCAGCGGCCAAGTCCTTGGGTCAAGATATAGTATGATTCAAAAAATTAGCCAAAATTGATGTCATCGCATGATAAACATATTCTGGATCATGATTTCAGGTGAGCCGGCCTTCCGGCATCGACAAACAGAGTCGCTACTGCTCCCAATATCATCAGCACGCCGCCCAGCATCAAGGCATTGCGGGCGTCGCCGCCTAGCAGTGGCTCATAGATTAGTGGCATAGTCAGCGTTTCGATCAGCATCGGGATGACGATGAACATGTTGAAGATGCCCATATAGATACCATTGCGTTCGGGTGGGATCGAATCTGCCAGCATAACATAAGTGTTGCCCATCATTCCTGCCCAGCCGATACCGATGCCGAACATCAGCGCAAACAGGATTGCTTTCTCGTCGATGCCGGGGATGAGCAGCATGGCAATGCCTGATGCTGACAGGCATACGGCATGGGCGGAACGGGCGCCGAATTTCCGGACCACCGGAATCAGCAATAAGGCGCTCAGGAATGCGATGAAATTGTAGAATGCGCCAATTTGTTGCGCGGTCAGTGCCGCCTCGCGGAAGCTTGCAGAGGACACATCGCTGGTCCCATAAAGCGACCTCGACAGAGCAAAGGTGATATACTGCCAATAGACGAACATCCCGTACCATTGGCACAGCATGGCCAGCGCAAGCTGGCGCATGGGCCTGGGCATTTCCTTGATGGCCACGACAATATCCGACAGCGCGCTGGTTGCGGTAAGTGGATTGGCGTCTAGCCGCGCGACCTCCTCTTTATCGAGAGGCAGTTCCGGCACGCGGATTACCGACCAAAGGATTGTCGAGATCGACAAGATAGCGCCGATGATAAAAGCAATCTTGACGATCGCAGGGATGCCGTTGCTGTCGAGCACGTCGGAAGCCACATAGTAGGTCAGCAGCGACGGTGCGAGATAGGACAGGGTTTGGGCGACGCCGGTAAAGGCGCTTTGGGTCAGGAAGCCGACCGAACGCTGATCTGCCGGCAAGCGGTCGGCTACATAGGCGCGGTAAGGCTCCATGGTGATGTTGTTGCCTGCATCGAGTATCCACAAGAGCGAGGCGGCGACCCACAGCGCCGGACTGTAAGGCATTGCGAACAGACAGAGCGAACAGAGGATCGCACCAATCAGAAAATAGGGTGTGCGGCGGCCGAAGCGCGTGTTTGTGCGGTCGCTCATCGCTCCGACGATAGGCTGGATCAGCAGTCCAGTCATCGGCCCGGCAAGCCACAACAGCGGCATCGTCGCTTCATCCGCGCCAAGAAATCCGTAGATCGGCCCCATATTGGCCTGCTGCAAACCGAAGCTGAACTGCAGGCCGAAAAAGCCGATGTTCATTTCGATAATCCGCATCAAGGACAGCTTCGGCTTGGTGCCCAAACTGTTTGCCACATTCGCAGTCATTGGCTGTCCCGACATCACATTCTCCCGATCGCTTATCGAAGTTCGCCTAAACCAAAATGCAAACGATTGCAATATCGCGCGTTGCTCAAGCATCATAATGTCCTACTATGCGTAAACGCAAAATTGCAATCGATTGTTGTAATCCATGAAAACTGCTCTATGAGTAGGGCATTGGAGTTGTGGCTGGCTTGTCTTCCGCCCAAGAATCAGAGAGTTTGACCGGTGACATCGACGCACATCAATAATGCTTCCATCGAACCGCGGCCCGGTTCTGCCTGCCCGATGCGGTGGACGAGAGAGGCGCTTGCCACGCTGGATATTGCGACCTGCGCGCAGGCACCTGTGTTGCTGGCCGATCAAGCACAGGCCATGTCGCCGCATTTGGACGTATGGGATTCTTGGCCCTTGGCAAACGCAAACGGGCAGCCGGTTGCTTGGCGCGGCGGCGAGCTGTGGTTTGCCCTCGCGGTTGCGCGGGCAAATGATCCTGAAGAGCGGCACAGTCTCGCGCGCATCCACCATTTCCACCGCATTGGCGGCCACTTTACCCATCTGGGGCAGACCTTGCCGGACGAGATAGCAAGGGGCGCGCGGCAATGGTCGGGCTCGGCCTTGTTCGATGATGGTAAGATAACTCTGCTCTTCACTGCAGCAGGCCATCGCGGTGACACGGCGACGACCTTTCACCAGCGGATTTTCTCGACCACCACCACTTTGAGCGACCAGGCGGTGTTTGATCAATGGACCGCTCCGATCGAAATCATTGCCGCAGACGGGTTGGTCTATCAACCTGCGAACCAGAACGAGGGTGAGCCGGGTAAGATCAAAGCATTTCGTGATCCGTCCCATTACCGCGACGAGGATGGGCAGGTTTTTCTTCTGTTTACCGGATCGTCTGCCAGCGAACCGAGCCTGCATGACGGGCTGATCGGTCTGGCCTCCGCGAAGGGTGACGGCACATACGCCTTGTTGCCTCCGCTCGTGACTGCATCGGGCATCAACAATGAATTGGAGCGTCCGCATATCGTCAGACATGACGGCGTTCTTTATCTGTTCTGGTCCACCCAGCGCGGCGTGTTTGCGCCCGGCATAATTGCCCCCACCGGGCTGTATGGTGCAACGGCAGCGTCGCTCGATGGTCCATGGGAATTGCTCAACGGTCACGGTCTGGTTATCGCCAATCCGGTCGAGCAACCAACACAGGCCTATAGCTGGTGGGTGCTGCCCGATCTCAGCGTGATCAGCTTTGTTGATTATTGGGGGCCGGAAGATGAAAAAGTTTCTGACGCGGAATCCAAACGTGCGCGGTTCGGGGGAACCTTTGCGCCCTTTGTCCGCATCGCGCTTGACGGTGCAACATCGCGGTTGCTGAAGGACTGAAGGATTATGACGGGCAGCAAACTCTTTGGTCTGGTCGAAGCGGGCGGCACCAAATTTGTGCTGGGTTTAGCGCGCAGCAAAGACGAGATACTCGCCACAACCAGAATTGAAACCAGCACGCCGGACAAGACACTCGGTGCGATGGTCCGCTGGTTTGAAGATCAGGCAGTGGATTTTGGCCAAATTGACGGTATCGGGATTGCCAGTTTCGGTCCGCTGCAACTCGACAAATCTGCACCCGATTGGGGCTGCATCACCCAGACGCCCAAACCGCATTGGTCCGGCGCCGATCTGGCCGGCCCGCTGGCCGCCGCATTCGGCTGCAACATCGCCATCGACACCGACGTCAATGGAGCGGCGCTCGCAGAATATCATTGGGGCGCCGGACGCGGGCACAACACGGTTCTCTATCTTACTATAGGCACCGGCATCGGTGGCGGCGCAGTGATTGACGGCAAAATTCTGCAAGGGGTCAGCCATCCAGAGATGGGCCATATGCGCGTTGCCCTGCATCAGAATGACACTGGCTTTGCAGGCAATTGTCCGATCCACGGAAACTGTCTGGAAGGGCTGGCATCCGGCCCGGCAATCATCAAGCGCTGGGGCGCATCATTATCCGAATTGCCTGCCGATCACCCGGCAAAGGTGGTCATCGCCCACTATCTCGCGCAAACAATGTGCACGCTGCAATCGATATTCGAACCGGGCAGGATAATTCTGGGCGGCGGCGTTATGGCCAGCGAAGGCTTGATCGATATGGTCCGGCAAGAGGCAGTTAAACTGGGGGGCGGATATTTCGTGAGTGATGCCAGCGAGATCGTGCAGATGCCAGGACTTGGCACAGATGCGGGCTTGCTCGGCGCGCTTGCGCTCATTGATCGGTCAGCTTGACATCCGCTGCAGCAATTCGGGCTCGATAATCACGCTAGCGGTGTCTTCGCCTGCCATTCGGCGGAACAGCAAATCAATCAGCCGATCCGCACCGACCGACAAATCCTGTTTCACCGTGGTCAGTCGCGGCACAGTGTGTTCGGAAATTGTCAGCCCGTCAAACCCGACCACTTTGACGTCGGAAGGTACCGCCAATCCGAAATCCGAAAGAGCGCGCAATGCGCTCATCGCAATTACATCGGTGGCCGCGAAAATTCCCTGCGGCGGTGGCGAGGTCGCGCCCAGGAACCGCGTGATTTCCGGGTGCGCGGTTTCGGCAACCAGATGCGCGGTCAGTTCTGACATATTCGCTTCCAGTCCGGCCTCGCGCATAGCCGCTTGATAGCCGTCATATCGCTGCGACATTTCCAGAATCCGGTGATCGCCAAAAAACGTCACACGCTCACAGCCGCGCTCGATCAAGTGGCGTGTCGCGAGATAACCGCCGCGAATGTTGTCGGTTCCGACCGAACAATGTACTTGCCCCTCGGTATAGCCGCCCCACACCACCATATTGCGATAGCGACTGGCTACGCGGTCGATGGTCGCAGATTGGTCTGATTGACCAATAATGATGAGCCCGTCGACGCGGCCCGAATCGACGATCTTGTCGAGCCATTCGTCATCCGACGGGATGACGCGCGACAGCATCAGATCATGACCGCGCCCGGTAAGTGCGTCAGCGAGCAGCCCGAGCATGGTCATGAAGAACGGGTCGGACACATGCTGGCCTGTTTCATGACCGAGAGGGATAACCACCCCGATCGCGCCGGTACGCTGGATACGTAAGTTGCGCGCCATGATATTCGGGCGGAAATCATGTTCTCGCGCCAGAGCCTGAATCCGTTCGCGAGTTTTTTTTGCAATCAGGGTGGAATCATCGAGCGCCCTCGATACGGTGGACGTCGAGACGCCCGCCAACTTCGCAAGTTCACCGATATTCTTTATACGCGGAGTTGAGCTCATGGCGGCTTCCATCACCCAAGCTGCGGCAATTATCAAGCATTTGCTGGATTATCAGACGACGCTTGTTTGTCTAAGAACCAGAAATCACCATTTCAAGAATGTAGCAGATTTACAACAATTGCATCAAATCTCGCATCGAAAACAGCAAAAATGCAACCGATTGCAAAATCCCCCTTGCAATCGATTGTTAAAATGATACTCCGCGATTCGAGTAGGTTTACAGGACCTGACTGACGAGAGTTTGGAGAGAGATTATGAAGTTTATGCGATACACTACCTGCGCGTCGCTGCTCGCGCTTGGTTCCGCGCTCTGTGCGCCTGCTGCATTTGCCCAAGATAGCGCTGACGCTGCAGCAGATGACGCAGCATACAGCGATGACAATATGATCATCGTCACCGGCTCGGTAAAGGCAACCAACAGCCTCGACGCCAGTATTTCGGTCAGCGCAGTCGACGCCGAAGAAATCGCAAACACCGCACCCCGCGGATTGGCTGAAGTTTTCCGTCTCGTTCCCGGCATCCGTTCGGAAGCGTCGGCAGGCGGCGGCAACACCAACATCGGTGTGCGCGGTATTCCAATCTCCACCGGCGGTGCGAAATTCGTGCAGCTGCAGGAAGATGGCCTGCCCATCATGCTGTTCGGTGACTTTGACTTTGCCCCGGCAGACGGTTTCTACAAATCTGACCTTACGCTCGCCCGTGTTGAAGCGGTTCGCGGCGGTTCGGCATCAACCCTGACCACAAACGGTCCCGGTGCAATTATCAACCTGATTTCAAAATCGGACTTCGTCGGCACCAGCTTCTCGTTTGAAAAGGGCCTTGGCTACAACGACAACCGCGTCGAAGCGGAATTCGGCACCGATCTTGGCGATGGCTTCAACCTTTATGCAGGCGGCCACTATCAGCTCGGCGGCGATGGCCGTGAAACAGGTTATGATGCGATCAAGGGCGGTCAGTTCCGCGTTAGCCTGAAGAAAGACCTCGGTCCCGACGGTTTCATCCGCGTGTGGGGTAAAGTCGTCGACAAGAAAGACGCGACCTTCCTGCCGCAAGCCATGGCGATCAATTCCAATCTCGAAGTCACCGGTTCAATCCCCGGCCTTCCCGCCGGTCGCTCGATCTACGGCCAGAACAATCGCTACTACCAAGTCGTCGATGGTTCGGGCGTGGTTCAGGACCGCGATCTGGCTGACGGTTTCTATGTCAAATCACAATCAATCGGCCTCAATCTGGAACTCGACCTTGGTTCTGGCATCACGATGACCAACAATGGTCGTTACGCCAATATCTCGGGAGATTTCATCGGTCACTTCACGCATAATGTTGCTGATGCCAACACATTGTTGGCCGGTAACTTCGGTGGTGTCGGAGCGACGTTCTTCAACGGCAGCGCAGCCGGTACTGCGGTAACTTCTGCCAGCCTGCAAGCGCGCAATGGCAATCCATTCATCACCGAAGTGGCAAACTTCGACGTTGAACTGCAGGACATGAGCAACTTCGCCAACGATCTTCGTCTGACCAAAACAATCGATTTGGACGGTGGCTCGCTCGATCTTACTGCGGGCTATTTCTTCATGTCGCAGAACTTCAAGCAGGATTGGCACTGGAACCGTTTCCTCACCGAAACTTCCACCAATGCAGCCATGATCGATGTTGCCGGTTTCACCGAAAACGGCATTCTTGGCTACAATCAGGGCTTCGGCTGGAACGGCAACAACCGCAATTACGACCTCGAATACACAACCCAGTCACCGTATGCCGCGATCAGCGCCAATTTCGGTGATTTGACCGTCGATGCCAGCCTACGCAACGACCGCCTGAAAGAACAGGGCGTCATCACTGGCGCTGCCGGACGGCCGTTCGATGTCAATGGTGATGGCACCATCAGCGCGCCGGAAGCCGACGTCTCGATCAACCAGGGTGCATCGGACATCACCCGCAATGATTTCACTGCGGACCATCTGGCCTATTCGTTCGGTGTCAATTACCGCGCGACCACCGATCTTTCGGTATTCGCACGCTACAGCAAGGGCGCATCCTTTAACGGTGAACGTCAGGCGTTCTCGTCCGCTGTGAACACCGTTTCGGGCGCATTGCTGCTCGAAGACCAGTTCGTCGATGTGGTGAAACAGTTGGAACTCGGCGTGAAATACTCTGTTCCAGGTCTTCGCATCTATGCAACCTTGTTCGATGCCCGAACAGAAGAATCAAACTCGTCGGTTACAGCCGGTGTGCCAGTTTCAATCGACGTGGCCTACAAGTCGCGCGGTCTGGAAACCGAGTTCTTCTACAACAATGGACCGTTCAATCTGACCGGATCATTCACCTATACCGATGCCAAGGTTACCAATTACGGCAACCCGGCTTTCATCGGAAACAAACCGCGCCGTCAGGCCGATTTTGTTTACAGCATTGCTCCTTCGGTACGGTTCGATCCGGTTGAAGTCGGCTTTAATGTGGTCGGCACCACCAAAAGCTTTGGCGGGTTCAACAATGTTTCGATCCAGCCCGGATTTGCAACGGTCGGCGCATTCGTGAACTTTGATGCGACCGACAAAATCCGCTTTTCGCTTAATGCGAACAATTTGTTCAATGCAACAGGTGTAACCGAGGTCGAAGACGATCAGGGTCGCATATTCGACACCAATGGCGATGGCACTCCCGACATTGCCGTTGGTCGTTCGATCGGTCAGCGCACAATTTCTGCGAAGATGGCCGTCCGCTTCTAAACGGACTGTCAGCAATGACCGAATAGTTAGGGGGAGTGCCGCGTGCACTTCCCCTTTCTTTTGTCTTCCCAACAGCTAGCATAAGACAATCAATGTGGGAGATGAGATGTGACCGGCCATCGAGCAACTGACGGCCCAAAGAAGTTTGTCATTGTCGGCGGCGGAACCGCTGGCTGGATGGCGGCCTCGTGCCTGTCGCGTGTATTTGCGGCCAACCCTGCCTCGGGTCATGAAGTGGTGCTGGTCGAATCCGAAGCGATCGGAACAGTGGGTGTCGGCGAGGCAACGATCCCGACCATTCTCGATTTTGTCAAGTTTCTGAAAATTGATCAGGCCGATTTCATCCGTAAAACCAACGCCACGATGAAGCTGGCGATCAAGTT
>JBATLU010000050.1:0-5653 GCA_049289475.1 Pontixanthobacter sp.
GCCTGAGCGAGTGGGGTTTTTTGTATTTCGGTGAGAGGAGACCGGAGACCAGGATAGCCTCCCCTCATATCGAAGACCAGGATTGTGCAATTTATAATGCAGACAGTATGCCAGTTTTCAAGAATCCCCGTTTACTGTGCATCTTGATGGTTAAGATGAAACTAACGCGATGTGATCTGTAAGAATTTTCGACACAAAGTCCGATTGCGTTTCAGCTTGGCAACAGCGCCGGTCTGCGCCAGAGTTACCGAGATGACAGACAAACCAAATGCCCCAGACCAAAACGCGATTCCTGCTGCGACCGTGGTCATATTCCGAAATTCCGAAGGCGGCGGACCGCCAGAACTTCTGATGGTTACCCGTTCGCGCAATATGTCGTTTGCCGGAGGGGCGGCTGTGTTTCCCGGCGGGCGTGTCGATGCAGCGGATTTCGAGCTTGCGGCCAAGCTTACCACCGGTCTCGACCTCGATGAAGCGGCGCACCGTGTGGCAGCAATTCGGGAAACGCTTGAGGAAACCGGCCTCGCAATTGGCATCAAAGGCGCCGTAAACGCGCAAACTGCCAGCACAGCGCGCGAGTTGCTGCTTAAAGAACTCGCACTTGCCCCCGTTTTGGAGGCGATGGATTGGTCGATTGATTTGACCGATGTGTTACCCTTTGCCCGCTGGTTTCCCAAGAACGAGAAGCTTCCGCGCGTATTTGACACAAGGTTCTACCTCGCCGATCTGGGTACCGGCGCGGTCGAAATAACCGTGGATGCGACCGAGAATACCAAGCTTTACTGGATCACCGCACAGGGCGCACTCGATGCTGCCGAACGGGGTGAATTGACGGTGATCTTCCCCACGCGGCGGAATCTCGAACGTCTGGCACAATTCCAGAATTTTGATGACGCGGCGAAAGATTGCGCCAAATATCCGGTACGAACGATCACGCCCTATCTCGATGTACGCGATGGCGAACGCTGGCTCTGCATTGATGAGGACGCCGGCTACCCTGTTCAAAGCGAGTTACTCGATAATATATTGCGAGGGTAATTCTTGGTGCGCCCGCCATGAAAATACTGGGCACTCAAATCATTGGGAACTTTTGGTCACTCTTTCGATCTAGGGGTTCCAAATGCGTTGTTTCCACTTCAGATTATCGCCAACTATCTGTTGTTGCCCCACTTGCCTGAGCCCTTGTGTTCCATTTGCAACGGTGTGTTCGGCTCAGCCAAGGAAAGCTTGAGCGGAAAGCGGCGTCAAGACAAACTGCTGATATCACTCAACCTAATTTCGGGTCGGGCACTAAGAGTAGCCCCTGCCTCAATGCGGCGCCAGTCCTGTTTCCAATCCCGTCCGATCCTCCAGCGCAAATCGGTCGAACAGATCTGCGCTGGCGGTGTTGAGACCGACGATCCGCGTGTGGCGGCCATTGCGGCGCATCCGGTCAACGACTTTTTCAAGTGCCTCAATTGCCGAAATATCCCAGAAATGCGCGGCGGACACGTCGATGACGACATGGTGTGCGGCATCGTCATAGCTGCTTTCGGGGCCCAGCGCGTCCATGAAGCGGTCGACGCTGGCAAAGAATATCTGACCGGTGACCTTATACACCGCGCTATGCTCTCGGCGAATACGTTCGACGCGGAACATGGTGCGGACTTTGCCGGCGAAGAAAATACCTGACAGCAGCACGCCGGTCAGCACGCCCATCGCCAAATCATGCGTGAACACCACCACCACCACGGTCGCCAGCATCACGGCGGAAGATGTCGGCGGATGGCGGCGCAGATTGGCGATCGAATTCCAACTGAAGGTTCCGATCGAAACCATGATCATCACCGCCACTAGCGCAGGCATGGGCACGCTGCCCACATAGGGCCCCAGAACGGTCAGCAAGAACAGCAGGAACGCGCCTGCGGTAAAGGTCGATAGCCGTCCGCGTCCGCCCGAGGCCACGTTGATAACCGATTGTCCGATCATCGCGCAGCCGCCCATGCCGCCAAAAAAGGCCGCGACGATATTGGCAATGCCCTGCCCGCCGCTTTCGCGCTGCTTGTTGCTGTCGGTATGGGTCATGTCGTCGACGATCTGCGCGGTCAGCAGGCTTTCGAGCAGGCCGACTGCAGCCATGGTCAGCGAGTATGGCAGGATGATGTGGAGCGTTTCCCAAGTAAAGGGAACGTCGGGGATACCAAAGGTCGGCAGACCGTCGGGCAACTTACCCTCGCCTGCAACATTATTGACCGGTAGATTGTAGAACACTGTGACCGCCGTCAGCAGCACGATTGCGACCAGCGGGCTCGGCACTGCCTTGCTCAGGCGCGGGAAGCCGTAAATGATCGCGAGGCCCGCTGCGACCATCGCGTATGTCTCCCACCCGACATTCGTCAGCTGCGGAATTTGCGCCATAAATATAAGGATCGCGAGCGCATTGACGAAGCCGGTGATCACGCTGCGCGATACGAATTGCATCAGCAGATCGAGCCGCAGCAGTGCCGCAATACCCTGGAAAATGCCCATCAGAATGGTTGCCGCGAACAGATAATCGACACCGTATTGCTTCACCAGCGGGATCACCACCACCGCCACCGCAGCGGTCGCGGCGGAGATCATTCCTGGACGCCCACCAACCAACGCTATGACCATCGCAATCGCGACTGAGGCATAGAGGCCCACACTCGGATCAACCCCGGCGATTAACGAGAAGCCGATGGCCTCAGGGATCAGCGCCAGCGCGACGACGATGCCGGCGAGAATATCGGCTCTTGGCTGGGCCAGCCAATCGCGGCGGAACGTGGCCGCGAAGCTGCGGTCTACAGTCATGCAAAATTTCCAATAAGCTGCTGTTTGCGCAAATGCTGCGCAGAGAAGTTTCCCCGCGCTTAGAGAATTTTGCTGCAATGCACAACAGCAGCCCAGCTCGGTAGCTCGCGCATAGCAATGCAACTTGCCTTTGACAGCGGCGGCGCACGCTTTAGACCGGCCTGACCTTCAGGAGTTTTCTAATGCGGTCTGTTTCTACTGCCATTCTTACCGGCCTTGCAGCGATCCTAATGACTGGCACAGCCGCACCAGCTTTGGCGAAGAAGCCGGCCAAGACCGATGCCGCCGCGCAGAAATCGCCTGCTGATACCGCGCTGATTGCGCTCTATACCGACTATAATTCGTGGCAGGTGGAGCAATGGGGCCAGGGCGAGACTCCCCCTGAAACAGCGCTGCCCTCGGTCACGCCTGAAGCCAATATCCGCCGCGCGAATGATGCTCAGCAATTCCTGATACGGCTCGAAGCGATCGACAATACCGCTTTGTCACCAGCTGAGAAAATCAACGCCGCCGTCCTTCGCAGCGTATTGACCGAACAGATCGAGGACGCGCGCTTCCGCGAGTGGGAAATGCCATTTGACAGCGATTCCAATTTCTGGAGCTACCTCGATGCGCGCAGCCCGTTCCAGACGGTGGAGGAATATGAAAAATACATCGCGACCATGCGCGATGTGCCGCGCTTTTTCGCGGAAAATGTCACCAATGCGACCGCTGGACTAGAACGCGGGTTCAGCGTGCCGCAGGTCACTCTGCTCGGGCGCGAAGTCTCGCTCAAGGTCTATACCGGCGATGACGTGGAGGCGAACCCGTTCTGGAACGCATTTGCGCAAATGCCGGCGCGGATCAGCGGAGACGAACGCGAACGCCTGATGACCGAAGGCCGGGCCGCGATCAAGGAGGCAATTATTCCCGCCTATGACGAGCTCTATGCCTTCCTCTATTATATCTACGGCGCCAATTCGCGCATGACGCTGGCGGCGGAGGCAATGCCCGAAGGCAAGGCCTATTACGCGCAGCAGATCCGCCAATATACCACGCTAGATCTCTCCGCAGACCAGATTCACCAGATCGGCCTCAGCGAAGTCGCGCGGATCGAGGCGGCAATGCACGAGATTATGGCCGAGGTCGGCTTTGAAGGAACAATTGCCGAATTTAACGAGCAGTTACGCACAGCCCCGCAATTTATCGCTAGAACCCCCGACGAGCTCATGGGCGTCTCCGCCTATGTCGCCAAGCGCGTGGATGGGGTGATCGGTGACTATTTCGGCTTCCTTCCGCGCCACCGCTTTGCCATCAAACCGGTCGCGCCCGACATTGCGCCGTTCTACACCGCCGGGCGCGGCGGGTATGAATATTGCCAGATGAACACCTATGACCTGCCCAGCCGCCCGCTGTATAATATCCCCGCGCTGACTTTGCATGAATGCTCGCCTGGACATTCCTTCCAGGCGGCATTCCAGCGCGAGCAAGGCGGTGCAGAAACGCCCGCGTTCCGCCGCAATATCTATTTTAGCGGCATGGGCGAAGGTTGGGGCCTCTATACTGAGTTTCTTGGTGAAGAGATGGGCATTTACCGCACGCCCTATGAAAAATTCGGGCGGCTATCGTACGAAATGTGGCGCGCAGCGCGGCTTGTTATCGACACCGGCATTCATTCCAAAGGATGGACCCGCGAACAGGCGGTGACCTATCTCGCAGACCGGACCGCGCTGTCGCGCCATGAAGTCGGCACCGAGATTGATCGCTACATCAGCTGGCCCGGACAAGCGCTCGCCTACAAGCTCGGCGAGATGCAAATCCGGCGGCTACGCGGAGAGGCCGAAACGGCGCTGGGTGCCAAATTTGACATCCGCAAATTCCACGATGTGATCCTCGCACTTGGCTCGGTTCCGTTGCCAGTGCTTGAAGACAGGATAAAGAGCTTTATCGCCGATGGCGGTCAGGGGCTGGACGGGGTCGCCTATAATTAGGCACGCTTAATCGGCCAGCAAATCCTCGATCTGGCCAAGGCGTTCCTTGCCGAAAAACATCTCGCTTTGACCGTTGCGGTTGACCCACATGGTCGGAATGCCAAATGCGCCGCGCTCAACCACATTTTGGGTGTTGTCCATTAGCGCCTGTTTGACGGCTTCGTCCTGCGTTTTAGCGAGCAGTGCCTCTGCGTCGAAACCGGCAGCCGCCAAAGCCCCACCAATGGCGTCGGCATTGGTGGCGTCGAGGCCGTTCTCCCATATTGCGGGCAATAATACCTCAATCAAAGCGATCCGTTCGTCATTATCGACTGCGCACAGCAGCCGCTGCAATGTCACCGAATTGAATGGAAATTTGGGGTTCATTGTCCATTTGCTCATTCCGTATTTGGCAATGAAACGGTTCATTTCGAGCATGGCATATTCGTTTTTGCCCTTCACTTCCGCATCGCGGATGAAAGGCGGCGCATTGCCCGTCAGCTTGTGCATACCGGCCAGAAACGCCGGGGTGATGTGCAATTCCGCGCTGTGACGCCGGGCAATGTCCTTAAGCGGATAATAGGCGAAATAGGCGTTCGGGCTGACGAAATCGAAAGCCAATTCAATGGACTTATGCATCAGAATTTTTCCTTCCACGGGCGCAGATCAAGCTCGTGCGTCCATGCGCTGCGCGGTTGTTTCCAAAGGTGGACATATTCGGCGGCAACAGCGTCGGGGTTGAGGATTTCCTCACGCTCAACACGCTGCGCCACATCGGGGAAATTGGTGCGAGCGAAGGTTCCATCCATGAGCCCGTCAACAATGATATGGCCGACATGAATGCCTTGCGCGCCCAATTCACGCGCCATGCTTTGCGCCAAGGCGCGCAGAGC
>JBATLU010000051.1:0-5368 GCA_049289475.1 Pontixanthobacter sp.
CCGAATGCAGCGACTGCAAGCTGGATTTTTCCAAATTCAATGTCGGTGATGGTCCGGCAGGATTTCTAACGCTGATTATCGGCGCTTTGATTGTTGGTTTGGCGCTTTGGGTGGAGCTTAAATTCTCCCCTCCCTTCTGGGTCCATGCGCTATTGTGGATCCCGCTTACTGTCGCGGCTGTGCTGGGCGGTTTGCACGCGGCCAAAGCTGCGCTGCTTTATGCGGAATATTCGCGCAATGCAGGTGAGGGGAAGCGCAAGGAATGAAGCTGCGCGCTTTTCCGATTATTCCGACCCTTATCGTCATCGCTGCTGCTGGCGTGATGGTTGCGCTCGGTTTTTGGCAATTGGGGCGGGCGGACGAGAAGGAAGCGCTGCTCGCAAGCTATGCCGCTGTGCCAGCGGATGCGGCGGCTGTGCCCTATCCGATGGATGAGGCCGCTCTCGAGGCATCCCTCTACCGAAAAACCAGCGCGCGCTGCGCCAAAGTATTGTCCATCCGCGCTGCAGCTGGCACCAATGTCGTTGGCGCACGCGGTTGGGCGCATATCGCCAATTGCCGCCTCGATCAGGGGATTGATGCAGAGGTCGCGCTAGGCTGGTCGCGTGGTCCCGATTCGCCCAAGTGGGCAGGAGGCGTGGTGAAAGGCATAATCGGCGCGGGGGGTAAGATTGTTGCCGACCCACCGCTTGCCGATCTGGGGCCTCTGGCCAAGCCCGATCCAGCCGATCTGCCCAACAACCATTTGGCCTATGCAGTGCAATGGTTTCTGTTCGCGCTCACCGCTCTGGTGATTTATTTCTTGGCGGTTCGTGCAAGATTGAAAGCACGCGCTGCGGATGGACCGACCCGGCCAATTTATCGCGAAACACCCTATACGGCGCCGGAAGATGAAGATTTTCCGCCTGAGGCAGGGCGCTAACCCCAGCACCGCAAAAGAGCGTAACTTTGGGCTGGTAAAGGCCGCGTCGCTTGCTCCGCCTGCCTCACGCGGCTAACCGCGCGATGATGGAATATATTTCAACCCGTGGTAGCGCGCCTGCGCTCGATTTCGAAGGGGCAACGCTGGCGGGCCTTGCCAATGATGGCGGCCTCTATCTGCCTGTATCTTGGCCGCGTTTCAGCGAGGCGGAAATCGCCAGCCTTGCGGGTCTGCCCTATGCTGAACTGGCCGCGCGGATCATGCAGCCATTTGTGGGCAGCAGCCTAACGCCGGATAAATTGCGCGAGCTGTGCGGCCTTGCCTATGGCCGTTTTTCGCATGCGGCAGTGACCCCGCTCAAGCAATTTGACGAACAGCAATGGCTGCTCGAACTGTTCCATGGCCCGACCTTGGCCTTCAAGGATGTGGCGCTGCAAATGCTCGGGCTGCTGTTCGAGGAATTTCTGTCGCGCAGCGATGCCCATCTAACGATAGTCGGCGCAACTAGCGGCGACACTGGTTCTGCAGCGATAGATGCGGTCGCGGGCCGTGAGCGGATCGACATCTTCATGCTCCACCCCAAAGGGCGCGTGAGTGACGTCCAGCGCCGCCAGATGACCACCGTCCTTGCGCCCAATGTTCATAATATCGCCATCGAAGGCAGTTTTGACGACGCGCAAGCGACGGTGAAGCGGATGTTCAACGATACGGCGATGAATGGCCGGTTCCGTATCGGCGCGGTTAATTCGATCAACTGGGCGCGGCTGATGGCGCAGGTGGTCTATTACTTCGCTGCCGCTCTGCAGCTGGGATCTCCGCAGCGCAAAATTGCCTTCAGCGTTCCTACTGGCAATTTCGGCGATGTGTTTGCAGGCTATGTTGCAGCGCAGATGGGGCTGCCGATTGAACGGCTGATTGTTGCGACCAATGTAAACGACATTCTCCACCGCGCCCTTTCCGAAGGCGATTATTCGGCGGGTATCGTTACCCCTACCGCGGCACCGTCGATGGACATTCAGGTGAGTTCCAATTTCGAACGATTACTGTTCGATTGCGGCGGCCGTGACGGCACCGCTCTGGCGGCACAAATGGCCGGTTTCGAGCGCGATAAGGCGATGCAACTGACCAACGCCCAGCGAGATGGAGCGGCGGCACTATTTTCCAGCATGCGCGTCGATGCGGATGATATGAATTCAGCGATGCGCTGGGCAAATGATGCGGCGGGCGAGATCATTGACCCGCACACCGCGATTGGTCTCCATGCTGCGCGCAATTCGGACGTTGCTGCCGATATTCCGATTGTTACGCTGGCGACCGCACATCCGGCCAAATTCCGCGATGCGGTGGAGCGTGCGACCGGACTGCGCCCCTCGCTGCCGCAGCGGGTTGGCGATCTGTTTGCACGTGAAGAGCGTTATGATGAGCTGTCAGGTGACTATGCATCAGTCGCGAATTATGTCGCCGAGCGGGCAACCAAGTCGCGCTAATGGCTGAGCTTCTACAGGATCCGCAATTGCTTACCGGAACGGCGTGGCAGGACTACGGGCTGGTTGACAGCGGTCATGGCCGCAAGCTGGAACGTTACGGCGATTACCGTTTCATCCGCCCCGAGCCGCAGGCGATGTGGACCCCGCGCATGGCAAATTGGGATGCGCATGGAGAGTTCATTCCCGGTTCGGACGAAGACGGCGGTGGGCGTTGGCATTATACCAAGCCGGTGCCCGAGGCTGGTTGGCCGCTCAGCTGGCGCGAAGTGGGTTTTACCGCGCAATGCACCCCGTTCCGCCATCTCGGTTTCTTTCCTGATATGGCGCCCGTGTGGGATTGGATGCGCGGTCAGCTTGCCGGCAAGCGCGATGCGCAAACGCTCAATCTGTTTGGCTATACCGGTGTGGGGTCGCTCGCCTTGTCCGAATGCGGGCCGGTGACGCATGTTGACGCATCGAAAAAATCGGTCGCTCAGGCACGCGACAATGCCGAGATGGCCGGAATGGCGGACCGTCCGGTGCGCTGGCTGGTCGACGATGCAGCCAAGTTTACCGCCAGAGAAGTCCGGCGCGAAAAGCGTTACGACGGGATCATCCTTGATCCACCAAAATTCGGTCGCGGACCCAAGGCAGAAACGTGGCGGCTTGAGGAAGGCTTGCCTGATCTGGTGTCCGATTGCCGCCATCTGCTCGATGCGGACAGCCGGTTCCTGTTCTTGACCGTTTATGCGGTGAGGATGTCCAGTCTCGCGCTCGCAGGCTTGCTGGCCGAGATGTTTGCGGGACTTCCCGGACTTATCGAGCACGGCGATCTGGCTGTGCGCGAGGAAGGAGTAGACGGACGCCTTCTGCCAACCGCCATATTCGCGCGCTGGAGTAATCCGGCTTGAGATACGGCGCGGTCATTCTTGCAAGCACGCTTGTCACCTCATGCGGTGATGTCGGCGGACCCGATCGCTCCTCTGGCGTGTGGATCGGCGATCTCAAATTGTGTGCGGAAACGGTCAAGCGCGTCAGCGACGGTTTCGATGAGGTGCGAGGGCTGCCCTTGGTAGCCATTCGTTTCCGGCCCGAAGCAGGAAAACGCATTGCCGAAATGACCAGCGCGCTAGTCGGGCAACGATTGGAAGTGACGATCAATGGCAGCGTTATCAGCGCGCCAACCGTTGCTGAGCCTGTGACTGGCGGCGAGATCCAGTTGCTCGCACTGCCAGATGGAGCATATGCCGACATTGACGCATATGCCAAAATACCATGTTAATTTCGTACCAAAGCTCAAAATTGTTTAAGGCATGCCCATGGCCGATTCGCTGATCCTAGAAGTTGCCGACCTTGAGCATGATGTCTTGACCGGCATCTATTCCGAGGAAACGGGTAAACCGCAGCCATTGCGGATCACGATTCTAGCGAGGCTGAAAGTCGCGGACCGCTACGAGCCCGACACACCGCTCGATGCGAGCAAGAACTATATGGACCTTAAATTCGCGGCGACCGATGCTTTGCCGCAGGGGGTCCATTTCAAATTGATCGAGGCACTGGCCGACCATATTTGCGAAACGCTGCTGGTGCAGGATGACCGCATAGAGGCGGTCACCGTCAAAATCGTGAAGCTCGCTATCGCCGAAGCCAACGAGAAGATTGGCATTACGTTGACGCGTGAGCGCCGCTGAGGCTGATGCAGACCATTCTGACGATTGGATCCTTGCCTGCGGCTGCTGCCGATGCCGCGCAGGAATTTTACCGGCAATGGCAGCCTCAGATTTTGCAACGCCTCTCGCTCGGCGGTGACCTTGTTGTGCATGTGCCTGGTGCCGGGCCGGATCATGCCGATTGGCGGCGCGCTGCGGTGCGTGATTTGGCGAGGGCCAGCACGCCGCAGCGGATCAATTTTGTGAGCGGTGAAACTGGATTTTCGCTTGAGGCAACGGCGGAATTTCTCGCTTACTCGCCCGGAATTACCGGCCAATATCTGGTCCTGCACGATGGTGGGTGATGCAAATCAGCTGACCGACGCGTTCAACCGTCAGATAAGCTATTTGCGCCTGTCGGTGACCGATCGCTGCGACTTACGCTGCACCTATTGCATGCCCGAACGGATGCGATTCCTGCCCAAGGCCGAGGTCTTGAGTCTGGAAGAACTGGACCAATTGGCTGGCGGGTTCATTGATCGTGGCATCCGCAAAATTCGCCTGACCGGCGGCGAACCACTGGTGCGTCGCGATGTCATGTCACTGGTGCAAATGATTGGCAGCAGGTTGGGCCGCGGGCTAGATGAACTGACTTTGACGACCAACGGCACGCAGTTGGCGCATTGTGCCTCCGAATTGGTCGAGGCCGGAATAAAGCGGGTCAATGTTTCGCTCGACACGCTCGATCCGGCGTTATTCGCTAGGCTGACAAGGCGCGATTGCCATGCAGAGGTGTTGCAGGGGATCGAAGCTGCGAGTGTGGCAGGATTGCGGGTTAAGCTGAATGTCGTCGCACTCAAGGGCTCCAATGAGCGTGAAATTCCCGAGCTTATCGAATGGGCACATCAGCGAGGCCATGATATCAGTCTGATCGAAACGATGCCGCTGGGTGAAGTAGACGAGGACCGCACCGACCAATATTTGCCGCTCGATGCGGTTCAGCGAGATCTTGAAAAGCGTTGGACTTTGACGCCGTCTCCCTATCGCAGCGGCGGCCCCGCGCGATATTTCGACATTGCGGAGACCGGCGGGCGTCTGGGGTTGATTACACCGCTGACCAACAATTTTTGTTCCAGTTGCAACCGGATCAGGGTGACCGCGACGGGGCAACTCTATCCCTGCCTTGGCGGGGGAGAGCGGGTGGATTTGCGCGCGGCGCTGAGGTCGGATGATCCGCAGCGCAATCTTGACCGCGCGCTGGATGAAGCGATGCGAATCAAGCCCGAGCGGCACCATTTTGCGATTGACGAACGCAGGGCCGAGCCAGGTCT
>JBATLU010000052.1:0-9788 GCA_049289475.1 Pontixanthobacter sp.
TGTCACCGCCAGCCTGCCCGAACATTTCGCGGCAAGCATGGAGCAATTGGGCTTTGACGAGAACGACAGCGACGCCGCGCCCGAACAGGATCGCGGCCCGATGCCGAAGGATCTGAAGAAGAAAGTTGCCAAGCAGCATTCCAAGCAAATCCGCAAAGACCAGCGCGGAGAGCGTAAGGGACGCGGCGTTGCCGACGCGCCTAAGAAGAAGCTGAGCAAAAAATCAGCGACCAAATTCGCCAAGGGCCCTGCCGCGAAAGGCTCTGCACCGCGCGGCAAGCCCCGCACCAAACCGGACGGTGGAAAGCCAGCAGGTGGCCGCGGGCGAGGTAAGCCCTGATGCATCCGAGTAACCAGTTCCGCGCCAGTCCCGACAATCCGGCCGATGCCCGCGCCCTGCAGGAAACATTGGTCGACCAGATCGGCTTCGGGATGATCTTTGCCGATACGCCCGATGGCCCGCGGGTGGCGCATACGCCGCTGTTATCGACCGGCGACGGGGCGGTGCAGTTCCACCTTTCGCGCGGCAATGCGCTGACCAAACACCTTACGGCCGGCAAGGCGCTGCTGGTGGTGAACGGACCCGACGCCTATGTCTCGGCGCGCTGGTATGAAGCCGCCGATCAAGTGCCGACATGGAATTATGTCGCGCTCGAGCTGGAGGGAACCGTCCGCCGGATGGACGCCGACGGGCTGCTCGGTCTGCTCGAAGGATTGAGCCAGCGGCACGAAGACCGCATCACCGGCGGCCAGCCGTGGACGATGGATAAAATGTCCGATACGGGCCTTCGCGGCCTGCTAAAGGGTATCGTCGGCTTCGAAATGGAAGTGCTGGCGTGGCGCGACACAGTCAAACTGTCGCAAAACAAATCGCATGACGAACGCGCGCGAGTGATTGCAGGGCTCGAAGCCAATGGCGCGCCGGCGATCGCCGCACTGATGCGCAGTTTAGTCCCCGGAGGCATTACTGAATGACCGCTGGGCTGGCGATCTTTGATTGCGACGGCACGCTGGTGGACGGACAAGCCAGCATTTGCGAGGCGATGGAGCTGGCATTTGCCGCCGCCGACATGCCCGCGCCCGACCGGCACGATATCCGCCGGATTGTCGGGCTAAGCCTGCCGCAAGCACTGAGCGAACTTGCCCCGTCAGCCAGCGCCAACCAGCGTGCCGCTGCGGTTGATGCCTATAAGCACGCGTTCCGCGCCAGCCGTCTCGAGGGGCGACTGCAAGAACCCCTGTTTGACGGGATTCTCCCGCTGCTCGACCGGCTGAGAAGCGCAGGCTGGCTGCTGGCCGTGGCAACCGGGAAATCGGATCGCGGGCTTTTTTCCTGCCTGATGACGCACGGTCTCAACGACTATTTTGTCTCGCTGCAAACCGCAGACCGCCATCCGTCAAAACCGCATCCCGCCATGTTAGAAGCGGCGCTTGCGGATGCGCAGATCTCGCCGGAAAATGCCGTGATGATCGGCGACACCACCTTTGATATTGCGATGGCCAACGCGGCCAATGTGCGCGCTATCGGGGTCGATTGGGGTTACCACACGCCCGAGGAATTACTGGGTGAAGGGGCCGAAGCGATCGCCGCCAGCCCGCGCGAGTTGGGAGAAATTCTGCTGTGAACGATCTGCCCCCCGGCGAAGCACTTGCACGCAAGCGGTTCTATACGCTGAGTATTATCAGGCTGATCGGCGCTATATCGGTCATGCTGGGCATGATGGCGGCCGGCGGCCTATCCGGCTGGCCAATATGGATCGGCTACGTATTGCTGATCATCGGCTTTGGCGATTTCTATATCATTCCGCGCATGCTCGCCAAGCGCTGGCGTACACCGGATTGAACAGGCCCTCGATGAAGCGCTTTTACAAACACGCCAGCGTTGCAGAGGTGGCAGGCGGTTTCCAAGTCCAACTGGACGGACGACCGATCAAGACCGCGCTTGGCGCGGCGCAAGTCGTCGCTTCGCGCGCCTTGGCAGAAACCTTGGCAGCAGAATGGAATGCACAGGGCGAGACGCTCGATACCGCGCTGTTCCGTTTTCGCGATCACGCGGACTACGCCATCGACATTGTCCGCAGCGACCGCGGCGGCACCATCACCCGTTTGTTGCAATATGCCGAAACCGACACTTTGTGTTACCGCGCCGATCCGGATGAGCATTTCTTCCGCCGCCAGCATGATGTGTGGGAGCCGCTGCTCAGCGCATTCGAACAGCGTGAGGGTATTGCCATGCAGCGGGTGAGCGGAATCATCCACCGTGCGCAATCGGCGCTGCTGCATGAAAAACTGTCCGGTCGGCTGGAAAAACTTGGCGATTTTCCTCTCGCTGCGCTGCTGGCGCTAACGTCGCTCAGCGCATCCTTGTGCATTGGCCTGTCGGCGCTGGAAGCGGATGCAGATGCGGATGCTCTATGGAATGCCGCCAATTTTGAAGAAGACTGGCAGGTGGAACAATGGGGCGAAGATTTTGAAGCAACTGCGGTCCGCCAACGCCGGACGCAGGATTTCCAAACCGCGTGGGAATTTTACCAACTGGTAAAATAGACGGCGGCTAGCCGATCCAATCTGCCACCTGGCCTGCCACATCATTGGCTGCGCGATTGAGCGCATCCCCGACCGGCCCAGACTCGGCCGCAATACCCGGTTGGATGCTTTCGAACCGGCGGGTTTCGACCGAACCATCCGCGCCCGCACGGATCGCATCGAAGCGCATCACCACCGACGACGAAGCAGCGTCATATCCGAAATCGCGCAAATTGCCGCGCAATTGCGACTTGGCCACCAGACCCGGATCCTCGCCATCAATTACCAGTCGGCTTGATTTGGCGCGGATCGTTTCCGCCAGCAATCGGCGGAACAGGCGGGCAGGTTTTTCGACCCATACCGCATCCTTGAGATAGGCGATCTGCGTCGCATCAACCTGAACCGGCACGCGCGCAACATTCAGCTGTTGCGGAACCTCGGGCTCCATAATCTTGATCGCCGTTTCAATCGTGCCGCTCGACGTTGCCCCTGCGGTTATCGTGCTGGTCGGGGTCAGCGTAAGCAGGCTTTCCGGGGGTTCCGCCGACAGGCTGATGCAACCACTCAGCCCCACGCTCAGGCCGAGCAGCGCGGCCAATACCAAAGGTGCTTTGAACATCGCCTTCATCGGGTGATCCTTATCGTCGGTCATGGCTCGTAGTCCGGTAGCGGCGGCGCACCGAGCAGTGATCCGGCACCTTCATTCTCAAGCCGTTCGGTAACACTGCGCAGCGCCTGGCTGGTGGCGCGCAGCTCCCTCAACGTCGCCTCTGCCGCTGGTAATGTTTCGGTAGAGAGTTGACGCGCAGCGGGCCGCGCATCTTCAAGCGTTTCGCTGAGCGATTTCGCAGCCAGATTGGCGGAGGATAACGTACCGCGTAAATCACGGGCGAGCGCCGCGCCTTCCTGATTGAGCAGCGAATCGGTCGATTGGGTGACTTTCTCAAACGCAGCCAACGCATTGGTCGCCTCCGCCAGAGTACCCTGCAAAGTCGTCAGCGTCGATTTGATCTGCGGCGCAGAATCGGCCAGCTGGTCGGTCATGCGGTTGGTATTGGACAAGATGGCAGAGATTTCGCTCTGGTTCTTGTCCGACAACAGCAGCGTCAACCGCTCGGTCAGCGTGGCAAGCCGTTCAAGCAGAACCGGTGCGCTGTTGAGCAATTCGCCCAGGCCGCCGGGTTTGGGCGGGATAACCGGCGCACCTTCGGGGCAGGCAGTGGTGTCGCAGGTAATCGCCGGAGCGCCTTGCCGAGCGCCGTCGAGCAAGATTGTCGAAACGCCGGTGAAGGAACCCTGGATGGTGGCAGTGGTTCCAACCAGGATCGGCACATCTTTCTTCACTCGGATGCGCACGCGGACGAATTCGGGATCTTTCTCTGACAGGGCTATTTCCGCAATCTGGCCGACCGGAACACCGGCAAAGGCCACTTGCGAACCATTGGCGAGACCGGAAACCGACTGCTTGAAAAAAATGTCGTAATCTTTCTGTTCGCCCTGCCCCAATTGCGCGAGCCAGATGACAAAAGCAGCGAGCCCGCCGAGCAGCGCCAGAGTGACGACCCCGACCCAAAGATGATTTGCACGCGTTTCCATTGCCTGTCCTTATGCCCCTGCCTTGCGTGTCTTGTCCATTGCCCGCGATGCGCTTGACATCGGTCTAATGCTTTCACGCTTCTTTGCAGCCTGCGCAGCGCGGCCGCGCGGACCGGTGAAATAGTCCTGAATCCACGGGTGATCGGTCGCCAGCAATTCAGGAATTGTCCCGACTGCGATTACCCGCTTGTCGGCCAGCACCGCCACGCGGTCGCAAATTTCATACAAAGTATCGAGATCGTGGGTGATCAGAAACACGGTTAAACCCAGCGTTTCCTTCAATTCCTTAGTCAATTGGTCGAATTTCGCCGCCCCGATCGGGTCGAGCCCGGCGGTTGGCTCATCCAGAAACAGCAATTCGGGATCTAGCGCCAAGGCGCGTGCCAAACCGGCGCGCTTCTTCATCCCGCCCGACAATTCGGATGGGTATTTGTGCACTGCTTCATCGGGAAGACCCGACAGCATCACCTTGTACCGCGCAATCGAATCGAGCAGTTCGCGGTCAATCTCGGGATAAAATTTCTTGAGCGGAACCTGCACGTTTTCGCCCACTGTCAGGGTAGAAAACAGCGCCCCGCCCTGAAACAGCACGCCCCAACGCGACCGGACACCAATTTCCTCGTCGGGTTCGGCATCGGTGATCGAATTTCCGAATACTGTGATCAGGCCTTCACTGGGCCGTTGCAGCCCGATAATCGAGCGCATCAGTACCGATTTTCCTGTACCCGAACCACCGACCACGCCGAGAATTTCCCCGCGCCGTACTTTCAGCGACAGCCCGTCATGTACGGTCTGCTCGCCAAAACGATTGACCAGCCCTTCGATCACGATCGGAAAATCGGGATCATCGTGCGGGCCGAGTTCCGCTGCTTCCCGATCAGCCTCCATCAGCCCCACCCGATTTCGGTAAAGAACACCGCGAAAAACGCGTCGAGCACAATCACCATAAAGATTGCCGAAACAACCGCCTGCGTCGTGCGCCGCCCGACTTCTTCGGAATTGCCCTGAACCTGTAAGCCGTTGTAACAGCCCGCGATTCCTACAATCAAACCGAACACCGGCGCCTTTAGAAGCCCGACATAAAGATCATAGACCGGCACCACTTCCTTGATCCGCGCAAGGAAAGTCCGGAACGGAATGCCCAGCGTCAAATCGGCCACCACCGCGCCGCCGACAATCGCCACCACCGCCGAGAAAAAGCCGAGCAGGACCATCATGAAGGTAGAGGCGAGAATGCGCGGGATCACCAGCGCCTCGATCGGGGAAATGCCGATAGTGCGCATCGCGTCAATTTCTTCGGTCAGCTTCATCGTGCCGATCTGCGCTGCAAAGGCCGAGCCCGAACGACCCGCGACCATAATCGCGGTCATCAATACGCCCAATTCGCGTAGCGTAA
This sequence comes from Pontixanthobacter sp., assembly GCA_049289475.1. Taxonomy (GTDB): domain Bacteria; phylum Pseudomonadota; class Alphaproteobacteria; order Sphingomonadales; family Sphingomonadaceae; genus Pontixanthobacter. The sequence continues at coordinate 5,519 of JBATLU010000052.1, forward strand.
TCCGCCCGACCAGATTGACCGTCAGCGTCTCGGCCCCGAATTGCTGTAATTGCACCGCGCCCTGCTGAGCAATCACAATGCCGATCAGAAAGCTCATCAGACCGACAATCGGCAAAGCGCTGACCCCGACGAGTTCGAGCTGGTGGACCAGCGCTTTGCCGCGGAACCTGCTTGGATGTCGGATCAGCGATCCAATCCCCATCAGCAACTGGCCCAGAAACCCGACAACGCCGATCACGCCGAGGCCAAAATCCTGTACCAGCTTGCCCACACCCTCAGGCACGCGCCGCCAAACGGGCACGCGGTCTGGCATAATTTCTTCGGTGGTCCGCGCCGATTCGAGCGCCGCCAACAACCGCTGCGCCCGTTTGCTTGCACCTTCAATCGGGGCATCAAACTGGTTCGCGAGGCGGCTGGCAATCCATGCGCCGACCGTATCAATCGCAGTAACGGCGGATAGATCGATGGCCGAGACCGGCTCATCCAGCTTGCGCAATTTACGGTCGATCACCCCGACAGTCGACACCAGAAAAACGCCTGATAGCGCCAATCGGGCGCCGCCAGCACCGTCATCCTGAATGGTGAAATCCGCCCCTTGCGTCATAATCGCAAGCTATGCGGTCAAAACTCTCTTATCACAAGCCGTTGCGTGCGCCCCGTCTCGCTGGCAAAGGCGCAATCCTTATGACAAGCGAACTTTCAAAGAACTTCGATCCTGCCTCTATCGAGGCGCGCTGGTATTCCCATTGGGAGAAAAACGGGCTGTTCCGACCTGCCCCCACTGCGGATATTCCCCGTACACAGCCTTATACGATTGTGAACCCCCCGCCGAATGTGACCGGATCGCTCCATATCGGCCATGCGCTCGACAACACGCTGCAGGACATCGTGATCCGGTACGAACGGCTGCGCGGCAAGGATGCGCTGTGGGTGGTCGGCACCGATCATGCGGGCATCGCGACGCAAATGGTGGTCGAACGCCAGCTTGAGGAAAAGCAGGACAAGCGCACCAACTATTCACGCGAAGACTTCGTCAAAAAAGTCTGGGAATGGAAAGAGGAAAGCGGCGGCACGATCACCACCCAGCTGCGCCGTCTGGGCTGTTCGATGGACTGGAGCCGCGAGCAATTTACCATGGACCCGCATTTTTCGGATGCCGTGCTGAAGGTCTTTGTCGACCTCTATAATGACAGGCTGATCTACCGCGACAAGCGTCTGGTCAACTGGGACCCCAAGCTGAAAACCGCGATTTCCGATCTCGAAGTCGAGACGCAGGAAGTCAAAGGTAGCTTCTGGCATTTCAAATATCCGCTCGCAGACGGAGTAACGCTGGCAGACGGGCGCGATTATATCGAGGTTGCAACCACGCGCCCCGAGACGATGCTAGCCGATATGGCGGTTGCGGTGCATCCGACCGACGAACGCTATGCCAGCGTTGTCGGCAAACATATCATCCTGCCGATCACCGGACGGCGGATTCCGATTGTCGCCGATGAACACGCCGACCCGGAACTGGGCAGCGGCGCGGTGAAGATTACGCCTGGTCACGATTTCAACGATTTCGAAGTGGGCAAGCGTGCAGGCTTTGCGCCGGGCGAGATGCTGAATATGCTCGATGGTGAGGCAAATGTCTGCCAGACTTCGGACGGTCTTGTGCCCGACGAATTCCTCGGCCTGCACCGTTTCCGCCGCGACAAGGTAGATGGCGCACGCGAATTGGTAGTCACCCGCCTGAAGGAACTCGGCTGCCTGATCCCGCACGTCACCAAGGACAAGGATGGCGAGCCGGTCGAGCACGACGCCGAGCCGCGCACCATCCAGACCCCGTTCGGCGATCGCGGCGGCGTGGTGATCGAACCGTGGCTGACAGATCAATGGTATGTCGATGCCGCGAAGCTGGCGGTTGCACCGATGGAGGCTGTACGAAACGGCGATATCGAGATCATCCCGCAAAGCTGGGAAAAGACCTTCTTCCACTGGATGGAAAATATCCAGCCGTGGTGCATTTCGCGCCAATTGTGGTGGGGCCACCGGATTCCGGCTTGGTTCGACGAAAGCGGCAAAGTCTATGTGGCGATGACCGAAGCGGAAGCGCAAGCTCAAGCTCAAGCTGGCGAAGGCACCCAGCTCAAGCGCGACGAAGACGTCCTCGACACATGGTTCTCCTCCGGCCTGTGGCCCTTTGCCACGCTCGGTTGGCCCGATGAAAGCGCGCCGCTGTACCAGAAGCATTACCCCAATGATTTGCTGATCTCCGGCTTCGATATCCTGTTCTTCTGGGATGCGCGGATGGCGATGCAGGGGATGCATCTGACCAAAAAAGCGCCGTGGAAGAAGCTGTATCTGCACGGCCTCGTGCGCGCGGCGGATGGGTCCAAAATGTCCAAGTCAAAGGGCAATGTGGTCGATCCGCTCGGACTGATTGACCAATATGGCGCCGATGCGCTGCGGTTCTTCATGGCGGCGATGGAAAGCCAGGGCCGTGACATCAAGATGGATGACAAGCGCGTCGAAGGCTATCGCAATTTCGCGACCAAGCTGTGGAACGCCACCCGCTTCTGCCAAGCCAACGGCATCGGCGGCAGCACCACATTGGAAGCGCCCACGGCGACCAGCGCGGTCAACCGCTGGATCATCGGCGAAGTGGCCGAAACGCTGGCCGCGCTCGACAAGGCGCTGGGCGATCTGCGCTTCGATGCCGCCGCAAACATCATCTATCACTTCGCATGGGACACTTTCTGCGACTGGTATATCGAATTAATCAAAGGAAACTTTGACGAGGAAACCAAGGCGGTTGCCGGATGGGTGCTCGACCAGATTTTGGTCATGCTCCACCCCTTCATGCCGTTCATCACTGAGGAATTGTGGAACGCTCAGGCGGACAGGGCGAACTACCCGCTGATCACCGCCAAATGGCCGGAATTCAGCGCGGGTGTGGATGCCGACGCCAAAACCGAAGTCGAATGGCTGATCGCTCTGACCTCCGCAGTGCGCGGCGCCAAGAACGAACTTGGCATTCCGCCGGGCCAGAAGCTGGAAGCCTATTTGCCGCAGCCAAGCCCGCTGGCCGCCGACGCGATTGCCCGCAACGGCGCCTCCATCGACCGCGTAGCGCGGCTCAGCGCCATTCACACTGCCCCAGCGCCGGACGGTGCGGCGATGCAAATTGGTGCCGGTTCAGACACGTTGATTGTCCCGCTCGAAGGTCTGGTCGATATCGACGCTGAAAAATCTCGCCTCTCCAAAGCGCTCGAAGCCTCGGCCAAGGAAGCCAAGTCGCTCGAAGGCCGTCTCAGCAATGCCAATTTTGTCGACCGCGCCAAGCCCGAAGCGGTCGAAAAAGCCAAAGCCGACTTCGCGCATCACAGCGCCGAAGTGGAACGGCTGACGGCGGCATTGGCAAGGTTGGGGTGATGTGCCGCTAGTCCTCGCCACTGACGATACGGGTGGACCCGAAATCTTCGCCTCGGTGCAGGGTGAAGGACCGAGCATTGGCGCGCCCTGCACCTTCATCCGCCTGTCGCGGTGCAATCTCGCCTGCGTGTGGTGCGACACCGCCTATACGTGGCATTTTGACGGTGATGATCGCGAGCATCGCGATGGTGTGACGTTCGTGCGCAAGGCCAATCAGGTCACGCTCGACATTGCCGATATTGCGTCGCGGATTGAGTCGCTGGGGCAGCAACGTCTGGTCATAACCGGCGGCGAGCCACTGATGCAGGGCGGCGCGCTCGCCGAATTGCTCGAACTTCTGCCCGATATGACAGTCGAGGTTGAAACCAACGCCACCACCACCGCGCCTGCCCGGCTCGATATTCGGGTGGACCAGTACAATGTCAGCCCCAAGCTGGCGCATAGCGGCAATGCGGCCGAGCTGGCGCTCATACCCGAGCGGCTGCGTAGCTATTCGATAGACCCGCGCGCCTTCTTCAAATTCGTGGTCGCATCACCCGATGATGTTGCCGAAGTCGCCGAACTCGTCCGCGCCCATGCCCTGCCCAAAAAGCGGGTGTTCCTGATGGCAGAGGGAATCGATAGCGAGACATTGCGGACACGCGAGAAATGGCTCACGGCGCAGTGCCTCGATCACGGCTTCCGCCTGACCGACCGGCTGCACATCCATCTGTTTGGGGACACGCGCGGAACATGAGCACTCCACATACCCCCTCCCGCCCCGCAAGCCTGAGAGCCAGCGGGGCAATGGATCTGACCAGCGGGCCGATCCTGAAAACATTGATCGCGTTTTCGGTGCCGACACTGGCATCCAACC
>JBATLU010000053.1:0-15261 GCA_049289475.1 Pontixanthobacter sp.
GGTGAAGCCCTTGGGCATATCCCAGCCATTCTCAAGATATAGCTGTTTTGCAATCTTGTTGAGTTTCAGCTTAAAGAACGGAAGGTCTTTCGCAGTCATCGTCTGGGCATCGATCCGCGACCAGACAGCGTGACAATGCCTGCGACCTTCCTTTTCATGGAAAACGATAACGCGAGGCTGACCGCTCAAGCCCAGTTTCTCCTCAATTTCACCCAGAGCTTTCTCGAAAACCTCTGGGCGCACTGATTCCTGCGGAGGTGGGCTGAGCGATAGGGAGAAGAGGTATTGCCTGCATTTCGTACCGCGAGCGAGCGCATAGGCTTCATTCATCGCGCCCGTGACGGAATCTGACACGAAACCCGAAACCTCATGGATTTCGACATGCTCGTTTTCTTCTGTCTTGAGCAGATGCTGTCCAAGCTGAGCGCCTCCACTGCGTTTGGAAGCCTTGAGGATCATGGTCGTGGCTCGATGTCCAGGGCTTGGATGAGAAGTGTCCGCATTTCGCTCACGTCACCGACCGCCGAGAGTAGTGCCGATTCAACGTCAGGCGTGACAGGCAGACTGCCTGTATTTGCAGCCCTCGCTAGCTGATTGATGTTATTGGCGAGGCGCGATTGCCCCATCAATCCCAGCAGTTGAGCAAGGGCTTGATGGTCTTTGACTGGAAACTTCCCGCGCTTGCGTGGCGCGACAAGATCAGGATCGAGCAGGCGGGAGCGGATATATGCCCCCAATGCCATTCCCGCTGCATCGCGCTCTAATTTCGCTCTTTCCTCGAAGGTGAGGCGAAGCGAGAAGGGTGTAGGGCGATCATTTGACATGACGCCCATCCGATTCTTGAATTGCCAAAAACGCCATATCTTCGTTGGCTGGAATGGACTTTTCCGCGATTGATGTGTGCTGGAGTTGGGTGTTCCAGTCTGTTAGGATATCGAAGAGTTGGTTTGAAGACGCACCCTCAAGGCGCACCATTTCCCACTTACCTCCAATCCACTTTCTCCGTTGCCCGATGATACGAAATCGGACATCCACTGCGCTATCGGCGCTAGGACCATTTTTTGATGTCTGATTTTACGGTTAGTTTCGGGTTTGAAGATGATTCCACTCTGCCTGTGGGCAATTCAAGCTCTGCAATAGAATTCCTGTGCGAGCCGGATTTGTGGGGCAAAATACCGCAACCGGAACGTTCGATACGCTGGGCGCCCGAATGGTTCAAACGGCTCGATCGCGAGTTGGGAATCAAGGATGCGCAGGGTTTGCCCGGCATGACTATTAAGGCCTGCCTTCCGGTAACGGATGTATTCTCGCTCGGCTTTATGCTTCCCTTGCCATTCGATGTGCAGATGAATGTTCCCGAGGACCGCGTTTCAATCCAGCTCGGCTGGGCAGACAATGTACCGTTCCAACCGATCGAGAGCCATCTTCCATCCCAGATCGGCGCACCAGAACCGCCGTTCGAAAGCACGATGCCGCTCAAATTCATCAACCCCTGGAGGATCAAGGTGCCGGACGGATATTCGGTCTTGTTCAGCCAGCCCTTGAGCCGTCCTGACCTACCCTACACCTGCTTTTCAGGCCTGGTAGATTGCGACCGGTTCGACACTACGGTGAATATTCCGTTTGTATGGACAGGGCCGGTAGGAGAAGCCTTTTTGCCTGCCGGTACACCCATCGCGCAAATCATCCCGATCAAGCGCGATTCACTGTTGAAACAGACCGTTGCCCGTGCTGCAACTGCGGCCGAAATGGAACAGCAAGCAGGCGCCAAACAACGAAAATATCATGAAGAATCAACCTATTCCCGTGAATGGCGGGTGAAGAAATAGCCTGCCTTAGACTTGGCTATCTTCGGCCTTCTTGGCGAAGCTTACAGCGACGACGGTTGATCCTTCTCTCCGACCGATTTCCAACGTCGCACCAATGGCATGCGCACGCGCCTTCATATTGCCGCGTCCGTGGCCGCCTCTGCGCGGTTCATCCAGCTTTGTGCCATTGTCCGACAGGGTAATCTGATGCGGGTAAACATCGATGGCGATGGTGTCTCCGGTGCTATGTTTCAGCGCATTTGTCAGCGCTTCCTGTAAAATCCGGAAAACCTGCAACACCGAATGCGGCGACATATCAGGCAAATTGGCTCCGCCAACGTTCAGGGGCATGAACTTCATCCTTGAGGGGGCTTTCTGGTGGCCAATTTCTTTCCCCGGCAACTTATCCCGACTGGATCCTCGATTGGCTGTTTGCCTACGCCGTTTTGCGCATACTGCTTATGGTGCTTCAAGCGAGTTTCGGATGCCATATTAATGGCATGCCGCCGACTTAACCCCTGCCGCGATAGCCTGCGACACCTTGATCCGGCACCCACAGCCCCTCTGGCGGGGCGCCGGTTTGCCAGAACACATCAATCGGAATGCCGCCGCGCGGATACCAATATCCGCCGATCCTGAGCCAGCGTGGTTTCATTTCCTCGGCCAGACGCTGTCCAATGCCAACCGTCACATCTTCGTGAAAGCCGTTGTGGTTGCGAAAACTGCCAAGAAACAGCTTCAGGCTTTTTGATTCCACGATGGTGTCACCCGGCGCGTAATCAATCACCAGATGCGCGAAATCGGGTTGGCCGGTTACCGGACACAATGAAGTGAATTCAGGCACGGCAAAACGGGTCAGATACAGCGCATTTGGGCGCGGATTGGCTACGTAATCAAGCACCGCCTCTTCGGGTGAAGACGGAAGGGGGGTTTGCTGGCCCAGAAATTGGGGTGCGGAATTGGCGGAATGTGTGTCACTCATGCCGCGCTGATGCCGCGAACTGCCGCCGCGCACAAGTCACCTGTGGCAATCGCAGAGTTCAGACCCTATTCAGCGCCGCCCATGCTGGACGTATGATTTGACAATGAACCCGAAATTATTCACCTTTCTGATTGCATTCGCGCTTGCCGCACCGGCGCATGGAACGCCCGGTTCGGTGCGCGATTTCCAGTTGCGTCCTGCTCCCAGTCCATCGGCAACACCTCAGGTCCAGGGGCCCGTGGATACCGAAGGCGCGGTTCCAGTCAGGCCGCGTGTCATTCCCGCGCCGTCATCGACGCCCTCTCAATCGGTGCCAGCAAGCGCAGCACCTGGACCGAGCCCGACCCGGACCGCTGCACCAGGCGCGGCGCCATCTTCAGTCTCGCGGTCCACCCCGACAGCGCAAGCGGAAACTAGACAGACACCGCCCCGCCAATCCCAAACAAATGCGCCTGCGCAGCCGACTGCAACCCCTTTAACCTCTCCGCAATTGCCCGCTTCCGACACGCCCGAAGAAAGTGCACCTTCGCCCCAAGCGACCAGTTCACCGGTATCAACCTCGGAAACCGAGCCAACTTCAAGCGGTCATCCAGTCACATCGCAAGAGACGAATTGGCTCGGCTGGATTGTCATAATCGCCGGCTTGATACTTTTGGCGCTTGGAGGATGGTTGTTCTGGCGCAAGAGGGAACAGCAGGCGCAAATGATTCCGCAAATCGAATTACCCTTGGTCAAACCGGTGCCAGACGATGACAATGTCGAGCAGGAAACGCCTCTCCCGACTACAATTTCGAATGCCGCAGCGGGCGCAATTCCCGAAACCAAAACATCTGGCTTTTCCGCCGCAAAATCGAAATTCCAGGTCAAGGTTGCCGCGCAGAGCCTGAGCCGCAGCATGATGAACGCAACTCTGCAATATCGGCTCGAACTGCAGAATCTGGGTTCTGCGGCGATCGGCGACATCTCGGTCCACGCTGACGTCGTGACTGCGCACAGTCAGGCACCGCTTAGCGAGCAATTGGCGGACACAGAATCGGACCTGCCTTTCGCCGCCTTTGTACCCAAAATTTCCTCACGCGATGCGCAAGTGGTCGACGGCGAATATCGCCTTCCACTGCGCCTGATTAGAGCGATTGCCCAAGGAAAGACGCAGTTGTTCGTGCCGCTACTCCGCCTGAAGATTGAGTCCGCAGACATCGATCCGGTCATACACACCTTCGTGGTTGGCATTCGTCCGCCTGATGGCACTGGCAAATTGCTGCCGTTCCGCCTCGATGAAATGGCGCAGACCTATCGCAATATAGGTCTGCGCCAGTTGGCTTGAGATTTGGCCGCCAGAGCAAATAGCGCACTCGACTGCACCATGTTGCACCGCTAGGCTTGGTGCATGGACATTCTCGTATCGACCGACTGGTTGGCCAGCCATCTCAATGAAGTCATCATCCTTGACGCATCGGCCCATTTGCCCGGTACTGGGCGTGACCCGTTAGATGAATTTGGCGCCTATCATGTTCCCGGCGCGCGTTTTCTTGATTTGCACAGTTTGAAAGATGAGAATTCACCCGTCCCTGCGGCATTGCCCACCGCGGAACAATTTGCGCAGCGCATGGGCGAGTTGGGAGTGTCACAAGGTGACAAGATTGTCCTATATGATGATAGCTCCCTGCGGAGTTCGGCCCGCGCATTTTTCATTTTCGGGCTGTTTGGCATTGAAAATGTTGCTTTGCTCGATGGCGGACTGGCGAAATGGCGCGCAGAGGGGCGGCCGATAGAAGCGGGAATGCCATCAATAGTACACACTACTTTCAACGCCCCGCAGAACGACCGATCATGCGTGCGAAGCAAGCAGGATATGCTCGATATTTGCCGCAGCAGAGACGAACAGATTGTCGATGCGCGCGATGCGGCCCGGTTTACCGGCCTTTCTGCAGATATGGTCCATGGGTTGGACGGGGGACACATTCCCGGCGCCTGCAATCTCCATTTCGTTAAGTTGCTGCGCGAAGATGGCACGTTCAAGGATGAAACAGCCTTGCGGTCTGCCTTTAAGGATGCGCGCATCGATCTTGAGCGCCCGGTTGCTGCAAGCTGCGGCAGCGGCGTGACCGCATCGGTCGTGCTGTTTGCGCTGCGACTGCTCGGCAAGCGCGGTGCGCTCTATGATGGCAGTTGGAGCGAGTGGGGCGCCGACCCTGCAACACCCAAAGAAACAGGGCCGCAGTCTGCGTTATGACTAACGACCCCAAAAATTTGCGACGCGATTCAAAAATTGCGGTCGTGGGCCGGAAGAAGGAATGGACCGGTGCAGTCGTCAACCCGCCGATCTGGCGAGCCAGCACCCATGTGTTTGAGAATACCGCCGCCCTGCAGGATGGACCAAAAAGCAATGAAGATGGGCTATTCTTTTACGGTCGGCGCGGATCGCCCACGCAATGGGCGCTGTGCGACGCGCTGACTGCGCTCGAACCAGGGGCCGCGGGAACAGTGCTATACCCCAGCGGTGTTGCCGCTATTTCCGGGGCACTGATGGCAGTGTTGGAGCCAGGTGACACTTTACTCATCACCGACAACGCCTATGAACCAACCCGCAATAATGCCACCGGATTGCTCAAGAAATTCGGCGTCAATACACGGTTTTTCGATCCGCTCGATCTGGACGGTTTCGCGGATCAGTTCTGCGACGCAACCAAGGCTGTATTGTTCGAAAGCCCCGGCAGCCTGACAATGGAAGTCTGCGACATTCCGGCAATGGCGGCAATCGCACGGGAGAAGGGCGCGATCAGTCTGCTCGATAACACTTGGGCGAGCAGCATTGGTTTTGCCGCGCTCGAACACGGCTGTGACATCGCAATTATGGCGCTGACCAAACATGTAGGCGGCCATTCCGATTTGATGATGGGCAGCGCGAGCGCCGGTGAAGATTTTTACCGCAAGCTACGTCTAACTTCACAGGCGCTCGGTCATATCGTCTCACCCGATGATGCAGCGCTGGCTTTGCGCGGCCTGCGCACAATGGGATTGCGGCTCGACAAAAGCTCGGCAAGCGCACTCCAAATTGCCCAGTGGCTGTCAGGACACGAGCAAGTGTCGTATGTCCTGTGCCCGATTCTGCCCGGCAGTTCCGGATATGATCTGTGGCATCGAGATTTCACCGGCGGCTGCGGATTGTTCAGCTTCGTCCTGAAAAACTGCGACAATGCCGCCCGCGCACGCTTCATCGACGCATTGGAAATTTTCGGAATCGGATATAGCTGGGGCGGCTTTGAGAGCCTTGCCCTACCCATTGACCCGCAAAAAATGCGCACCGGCTCGGTCTGGCCGCCCGCGAGTTGGGGCGCTGGTGAACATTCGGCAATTCGCATATCGATTGGCTTGGAAGACCCACAAGATTTGATCGAAGATCTCGAACGCGGTTTTGCAGCATTGGAGCATTCATGACAGCACAAACAGCCCCCTTGGTTGCAGAAAGCCCCGTTGCCGGCGCCACCGCAACCGTAGATGTATCTGCTGCCTTGCCTTCGCCAGTCCCAACCGAACCAATCGGCGCGGCACAGGACATTAAGGATGCTGTGTCGGACCAGAGCCAGACTGCGGGCAGCATTGTGAACACGCTCGATTCGATGGCACTCAATGTTGGCAGCGTCCATATTTCAATGTGGGACATTCTGGTGGTAGTAATGGTGATTGCCAGCGTGCTGGTGGTTGCATGGCTAGTGATCAAATTTGCCCATTGGTCGTTGAAACGCGCCACAAAACTCGACCCCTCGCAGCGTTTGCTCGCTGAAAAGCTCATCGCTTTGGCGGTATGGGCAACCGCAATTTTAGGCGGGATCGATTTGCTCGGGATTGATCTCACCGCTCTGGCGGTATTTTCCGGTGCCTTTGGTCTGGCAATCGGTTTTGGTCTTCAGAAAACTTTCGGCAATCTGATCGCGGGGATTATCCTGCTGATGGATAAATCGATCAAACCGGGAGATGTCATTGCGGTGGCCGATCAAGCTGGGGTTTCAACCTTTGGTCAAATCCGGAAAATTGGCATTCGCGCCGTTTCCATCACCACCCGCGACCAGAAGGAATATCTGATCCCGAACGAAAATCTGATGGTCAATCAGGTAGAAAACTGGTCCTATTCGAGCAAGAATGTCCGCATGCAGATACCGGTCGGGGTATCTTATCATTGCGATATCCATGCGGCAGAAGAATTGATGCTTGAGGCTGCCAAAAGCTGCAAACGTGTGCTCAAATCCCCGCCGCCAACCGTTTGGCTCAACCAATATGGCGAGAGTTCGGTCGACTTTGTGATCCAATGCTGGATTCGCGATCCGGAGGCTGGAATCGGCAACATAAAGAGCGAAGTGCTGAAGAAATTGTGGGATTTGTTTCAGGAAAACAAAATCGAGATCCCTTTCCCCCAACGCGATATCAATCTGCGCGGCAATGCTCAATTCGATCAACTTATTGCAGCCGTCGCACAGCGGGTCGAGCAGAACAAAAGCTAAGCTTCTTGACCGGCTACATCGGCTTTCAACAAGTTTGCTTTTCTGTCTGACACCCATTCTCACTGGCAGGCTAACGGCCGCTCGACCATTTGGGACGGATGGAAAACACAGGAACAGTCTATCTGGTTGGTGCCGGGCCGGGTGACCCCGATCTCCTGACTGTGCGCGCTGCGCGGCTGATCGGCCAAGCATCACTGATCGTTCATGACGGCTTGGTCGATACGAAAATTCTCGCGCTTGCCAAGCGATCAGCGCGGCTTATTTCGGTCGCAAAGCAGCGGTCTAAGCACACTTTACCGCAGGACCAAATCAACGCACTGCTGGTGCGCGAGGCCCTGGCAGGACGCGATGTTATTCGCCTCAAGGGCGGTGATCCATTCATCTTCGGGCGCGGCGGCGAGGAAATGGAAGATTGCCACGCCGCTGGCGTGAGAGTTGAAGTGGTCCCAGGAATTAGTGCCGCCAACGGAGCTGCAGCAGCCGCGCAAATCGCGCTTACCCACCGTGACAGCGCCAGTATCGTCAGCTTTGTCGCCGGTCAGTGTAAAGGTCTGAAGGACCAGAATTGGGCGGGCCTTGCAGGCAAGGGCCGTACGCTGGTGATCTATATGGGGGTCAAGACCGCGCCCCAAATCGCTGAAAAGCTGATGGAAGATGGCCTTTCGCCGGAGATGCCCATCGCAGTGATTGAAAATGGTGCGCGCCCGGAAATGCGCGTGTTGCGCGGTCCGCTGGCAGCTTTGCCCGATTTGGTGAAGCGCGAGATGATTGTCAGCCCCTCTTTGATCGTGATCGGCGAAGTGACCGCGCGTAGCAACAGCACCGTGGCGCAAATCGCTTTGGAGACAGCCGCATGAAAATCCTCACCGGCAATGATTTGAAGACCGGCTTTGTCGTCTGGTGGGATGGAAGCGATTGGTCGCTCCATGTTGAAGATGCAGTCGATGTTGGCGCACATGCAGACGAGATTATCGCCCGCGAAGAGGGCGCACGGCACGTTAATGCCGCCTACGCGGTCGATGCCAAGCCGATTGATGGTTCCCCTCGCCCTGCGCACATCAAGGACCGTATTCGTGCATTAGGCCCGACTGTTCGTCCCGATCTGACCCTCAAACCAGCCGATCCTGAAATCGGCAATTGGGTAATCTAACATGTATCAATACGATCACTATGACCAAGCAATGGTCGATGCCCGCGTCGCCGAATTTCGCGACCAGTGCCTACGCCGTCTCGAAGGAAAGCTGAGCGAAGATCAGTTCAAGCCGCTAAGGCTGATGAACGGCCTCTATCTGCAGCTTCATGCCTATATGCTGCGCGTCGCCATTCCCTATGGCACACTCAGCGGTACGCAAATGCACGCGCTGGCCGATATTGCCGACAAGTACGACCGGGGTTACGGCCACTTCACCACGCGCCAGAACATCCAGTACAACTGGATTAAACTGGAGCAGGCGGGTGACCTTCTAGCAGATCTGGCCGCCGTGGAAATGCACGCAATCCAGACCAGCGGCAATTGCATCCGCAACATCAGTTCTGACCATTTTGCCGGCGCTGCGCATGATGAATTGATCGACCCGCGCCCCTATGCCGAACTATTGCGCCAGTGGTCGAGCTTCCACCCTGAATTCATGTATCTACCGCGTAAGTTCAAGATTGCGGTCATTGCCAGCAACACCGACCGGGCGGCGATGCGACTGCACGATATCGGCATCCAGATCGTCAAGAATGATGCGGGCGAATTTGGTGCAGCGTTCTATGTCGGTGGCGGCATGGGCCGCACCCCGATGGTCGCGCCCCGCATCCGCGATTTCGTGCCGCTCGACCAGCTTGTCACCTATTCAGAAGCGTGTTTGCGCGTCTATAACCGGCATGGTCGGCGCGATAACAAGTATAAAGCGCGGATCAAAATCCTTGTCCACGAATTGGGCGCTGAGGAATATACGCGGCAGGTCGAAGAAGAATTCGCCCATTTGCTCGGCCAAGGGATCGAACCACCTTTTGCCGAGTTGGAGCGGATACGTACCTTCTTTACCGATCCCGCCTTCGAAGATGGCGCCAAGTCCATCGACCTCAGCGATCCCGATTTCGCTTTGTGGGTGGATCGCAACACCGTCCGCCACAAGAATGATGCGTATGTCAGCGCGGTGATCAGCCTGAAACCGGTGGGCGGTATTCCTGGTGATGCAACCGCCGCGCAAATGCACCTGATGGCCGAACTCGCCGCGCTTTACAGCTTTGACGAGCTCCGCGTGATGCACACGCAAAACATCGTCTTGCCGCACGTCAAAATTGCCGACCTTCAGGCATTGTGGACCAAGCTGGATGCAGCCGGCTTAGGCACAGCCAATCTTGACCAGATCGGCGACATTATCGCGTGCCCCGGTCTCGATTATTGCAGCCTTGCCAATGCGCGGTCGATCCCCGTCGCGCAAAAAATTCAGCAGCGTTTCGAAGCGAGCGGCAAGGGTAAAACCTTGGGCGAATTGAAGCTCAAAATCTCCGGCTGCATCAATGCCTGCGGGCATCATCACGCGGGCCATATCGGCATCCTTGGAGTCGATAAGAAGGGCGTCGAAAACTACCAATTGCTGCTCGGCGGAAGCGAGGCGGAAGATACCACCCTCGCCAAAATCACCGGCCCGGGCTTCAGCGAAGACGGCATTGTCGATGCAGTCGAAACCGCCGCCGATGTCTATTTGCGCGAAAGGGAGGATGGCGAACGCTTCCTCGACACCTACCGCCGTATCGGCATGGCCCCGTTCAAGGAGGCGCTTTATGGTTGACGCACTTCGTTTCCGCAGTGACGAAGCGGTCGATCACGCCGCCGTTACGGTTGATTCCTTCCTCGAACAAAGCAACGCCAACGCCGTGCGGATCGAACCCGGCGATGATGCGCGCGATCTGTTGCCGTATCTCGGCCAGATCAGTCTGGTCGAAGTGAATTTCCCTATGTTCGGTGACGGGCGCGGTTATTCTGCCGCACGGATATTGCGCGAAGCTGGTTATGAAGGCGAAATCCGCGCCGTGGGCGACGTGCTGGTCGATCAGATCGGCAATATGCGCCGCTGCGGCTTTGACGCGTTCGAACCCGACGCACCGCTCAATCCGACAGATGTAGAGGCAGCGTTCGAACGTTGGCCCGAAGTCTATCAGGCAACCACAGACGCGCGCACGCCGATCTGGAATTTGCGGCACCCGCACGGCTGATGAATATCCAACGCGCCATTGACCGGATCGATACCGGCCCCCGATTCGAGGATGCAGATGCGATCCGCCTCAACCGGATGTTTCGTGGGCAGGATACGCGCGAGATGCTGCGCAATCTTATCGATGACAATCTGGTGGGCGAACTGGCCACCGTGTCGAGCTTCGGTTCGGAGAGCGCGGTCTTGCTGCATTTGATCGGCGAAGTTGCACCCGATTTGCCTGTGGTGTTTCTCGATACGGGTAAGCATTTTCCAGAGACCTTGGCCTACCGTGATGAACTGATTGAACGGCTTGGCCTGACCAATTTGGTGAATCTGGAACCTGATCCGGCGGTGCTTGACGTCAAGGATGAAACCGGCTTGCGCTGGTCATACGACCCAGATGGCTGCTGCGAAATCCGCAAGGTCATCCCGCTCGCCAATGCGCTTGCAGGCTACGACGCGACGCTGACGGGCCGCAAAGCCTTCCAGTCCGCCACACGCGCCAATCTGCCACGCTTTGAAGTGGATACTTCCGACTCCCAAGGCCGGCTTAAGATCAATCCGCTGATCGATTGGACCGCAGGCGACATTCAGGCCTATTTCGACGAGTATGATCTTCCGCGCCATCCGCTGGTGGAATTAGGCTATCCCTCAATCGGATGCTCGCCCTGCACCAACAAGGTCGCCCCGGGCGAAGACCCGCGTTCAGGCCGTTGGAAGGGCTGGGACAAGACCGAATGCGGCATCCACACACCGATTGGTGATGATGGAGAATTGCCGCCCGGCTTCGATCCGGCTTTCTAAAGCCAGTTTTTTTCGCGGTACCAATTGGCAGTTGATTTGAGCCCTTCGGCTGTGTGGATGCACGGGCTCCAAATCTCGGCCGGAACCGCCCTGCCTGATTGTGACACCCAATTGGGGTGGCACATATAGCCGACGCGGTCGGCAGTCAGCTTAGCCTTGTCCCCGCGCGCAATCCGGTCAAAACCTGCCGCAGTATTGAGCACCCATTCGGGCAAATGCGGCGCGAACACTTTGCGCCCGACCGCATCGCCAATCGCGGCAGCCATTTCCTTGTGCGACCAACCGCCCTCGCGCCCGTCATCGGGTTCAAACAATTTGAAACGAGTCTTGGGCGAGCTTGGCACGAGCGCGAGCAACAGGTCAGCCAAATCATCGACATGGATCATTGATGATGCCCCGCCCGGCGGCAGCGGGACAAAGCCAAGACGCGCAGATTTGAACATATCGAGATAATCAATATCGCGCGGCCCATAGACACCCGGCGGCCGGACGATCGTCCAGTCGAGTCCGCTCGCCTCGACCAGTTTTTCCGCCGCAAGCTTCGACGCGCCATATTGCGACAGATCGGGTTTGCGCGCCGATAGCGAGGATACGCAGACAAACCGCTTCACCCGTGCGGACTTGGCCGCGTCTAGAATGGCCTGCGTCCCGTCCACATTTGCCGCGTGAAATTCGGTCGGATCAGGCGTGTTGGTCAGTCCGGCTATATGGATGACCGCTTGTGCGCCCTCGACCAGAGCCGCAAGCGCTTCGGTATCAACAAGGCTGCCTTCGACCCAGTGAATTGCGGGGCGATCCGCAGGCACTTTGCGCGCCAATGCCCGGATATGCAGGCCTGTTTCCTCCGCCCGATCGAGCACCGTCTGCCCAACAAAGCCAGTGCCGCCGGTAATCGCAATCGTCATAGCAGAACAAGCTGGTCGCGGTGGATGACGGCAGAGCGCGGCGCATGACCAAGCAAAGCTGCGTGCTCGCTATTTGCCAACCCCATGATCGTCATCGATTCTGCTGAATCATATTCGATCATACCCTTGGCCAGCATTCTGCCCGACTGGTCTTCCACCCTGATGACGTCTCCGCGCTCAAAATCACCTTTGACATCGACGATGCCGACTGCGAGCAGGCTTCTCCCATCGCGCAGCGCGGCGATGCAACCATCGTCAACAACCAGCGCCCCGTTGAAGCGCAGCCTGCCGCCAATCCACGCCTTATAGGCACTGTCGTCGCGTTTGGGCAGGAACACAGTGCCCGAATTCGCCGCAACCGAAAGGCGGATCGGCATGGCTTCACTGCCGTCAATGATCGCCAAAGCGATCCCTGCCCGTTCGGCAATTTGCGCGGCGAGCAATTTGGATGTCATTCCGCCTGACCCCATACCCGAGCCCGAGCTTCCGCTCGCCATGTCGTGCATTTCTTCAGTCACGCCGCGCACGCGAGGCAGATGTTCCGCCCCCGGCTCATCAGGGTGGCGCGTATAGAGACCGTCAATATCGGATAGCAACAAAACGCCCTGCGCGTTACAAGCCTGCGCAACACGCGCAGCCAAACGATCATTGTCGCCAAAGCGGATTTCGCTAACCGCGATGCTATCATTTTCATTGATGATCGGCACAGCCCCGGCACGCAGCAACCGCGTTACTGTGGACGAAGCATTCAAATATCTGCGGCGACCTTCGAGGTCATCCAGCGTCAGCAATAGTTGGGCCGCAGTTACACCGTGATTCGCCAATAGGCTTGACCATTGGGCGGATAGTTGGATCTGGCCGACAGCCGCTGCAGCCTGAGCGTCGGCGATTGTTTCGCGGCCGCCACCCGACAGGCCCAGCCGCGCCGCCCCGAGCGCTACCGCGCCCGAACTAACGACGACAATTTCCTGCCCTTCCTTCAGCGCATCGGCGATTTCCTGCGCCACGGAAGCCAGCCATTCGGTTCGTATTTTGCCGGCCTTATCGACCAGCAAGGCGGAGCCGATTTTGATAACCAGCCGCTTGCACTTTTTAGGGTCGCGAAAGTCTTTGAGATGCTCGATTTCCATTGCAGCACCGGATAGCCTGCTGACCGCCAAATTGGAACCGGCATCACCCCAAGAAGTTAAATCGGCGACCAAGGCTCCGCTTCGTCGATCGATTCCTCTTCTGCCGCTTGCGTCTCGGTCGATGTACGATCGGGGAGATAGGAAAGAACCGCATCGAGCAATTGTTCGATCCCCTGCCCCGTCGCGCCCGACACGGCAAAAACCTTGTCCGCCCCAGCTTCGAGCAGTTCCTGCGCGAAGCCTTCGGCCAATTCTGCATCGGCAAGGTCGATCTTGTTGAGCGCAATCAACTGCGGCTTGTCTTCCAGACCTGAACCATAGGCCGCAAGTTCATCCTGCACGATCCGCATTCCTTCGGCCGGATCGTCGCCCGCAATATCAACCAGATGGATCAACACGCGGCACCGTTCGATATGGCCCAGAAAACGGTCACCGATCCCCGCACCCTCTGCCGCGCCTTCGATCAAGCCGGGAATATCCGCCAGCACGAATTCGCGCGCCTTGTGGTGGACCACACCCAGTTTCGGCACGAGCGTGGTAAAGGCGTAAGCGCCAACCTTGGCCTTCGCATTCGATACAGAGTTGATGAAGGTCGATTTTCCTGCATTGGGCAAGCCCAGCATTCCGACATCCGCGAGCAGTTTCAGCCGCAGCCACACCCATAATTCTTCGCCCGGTTCGCCCGGTTGATGTTGACGCGGCGCGCGATTGGTTGAGCTTTTATAGCTCGCGTTGCCGCGTCCACCGATACCGCCCTCGAGGAACACGACTTGCTGACCAACTTCGGTGAAGTCGGCCAGTATATCTTCCTTGTCTTCGGACAGGATTTGCGTGCCAACCGGCACTTTGATCACCAGATCATCCGCGCCGCGCCCCGTGCGGTCGCGGCCCATTCCGTGGCTGCCGCGCTTGGCCTTGAAATGCTGCGAATAGCGAAAATCGATTAGCGTGTTGAGGCCTTGGACTGCCTCGAAAATAATGTCGCCACCCTTGCCGCCATTGCCGCCGTCGGGGCCGCCATATTCGACATATTTCTCCCTCCGGAAACTCACCGCTCCCGGGCCGCCCGGGCCGGACTTCAGAAATATCTTGGCTTGATCGAGAAAATGCATGGCCAGCCCTTAGTGGCAATCCCTAGCCAAGGCCAGCTATCTCGCCTTTGCCGCGCTTATTCGCCCGAAGGGACAGGCTCGACAACCGGATTGCTGACGAACACTGGTGTTACTGGGTCGGAGAATCCAGGTGTGACCGACACATCAGCGACGACATCACCACCAATTGTTTCGCGGCCCACAGGTGCTGCTGCGTCTGATGGAGCGACTTCGACCGTATAGATTTGCGGCGTTGCCGCCATAGGTTCACTCGCAGGCATGAATGGCTGAACAAGCGCAGGAGCGCTCATCGTTGTTTGATCGATCGGGGCAAAGCTGTTCGTTGGAGTTGGGGGAGGAGGTGCATATTGCGCATCCCAGGTCGCAACGTCGATCCGATATTGTTCGAGCGCGGTGTAAAACTGGTCGAACACATTTTCCAGCCTTGGAAGATTGGCCAGGGCAAAGCTTTCAAGCGAGACTCCGCTCGATGAAGCATAGGCATTGGATACTTCGAGTGCCATGTCGCAGAATTGTGTCTGCGCCGGCGGCAGTGCGAAATAATTATAGACCTGCGTCATGTAGCCATCGAAAGCATTGCGATAGGTTGATCCGTAATTGGTACGGAATTCTGCGACAATCCGGTCGTTGATGCGGGTCAATTCGCGCTTATTATTGTCCAATAGCGAGCGATAGACTGGGATCAACGGTTCATATTGCGGGCCTTGGCAATTAAGCGCAGCGACATTGAGCGCCGAACGGAAATTCCACACCGTCTGCGACGTTGAAAGGCCGTAATTCACCGTCTGACGCGCACCATATGTATCGCGCGGCGGCACATACATAGTTGGAAC
>JBATLU010000054.1:0-3979 GCA_049289475.1 Pontixanthobacter sp.
AGTTGGAGGTGCGCGACCATGACATGCGTGGGTACGGGGAGGTCGTTCCACCAGCCTTTCAGACGATCCATGATGAAATCACTGGTCTTGCAGGAACTACCAAAGGTCGGATGGATCTGTCCTCATCCGTCAGCCCAAACAGGACGTATTTTCCCGTACCACCCATGTCATGATCGGCGGCCCGGTGATAGCCAGCTATGGAGATCTTCGGTACGCATGGCGAGTCATCCGAAATTTCTCCAAATTTATCATAATAATAGACTGGATCAACGCATGACGCAGACATGGCCTAATAATTAATGACCTTCGCCCACCGTCTGATCAGCGGAACGACCCAGCTCACGCTTAGCAATGGCGTGGTGCGGTTGCTGTCCATTGTAACCATGCCCATTCTGACCCGCTTGCTCAGCCCGTCGACCTATGGCGTGGCGGCGTTGGTGGGTACGGTGATTTCTCTGGTCTCGGTGTTTGCCCTCGCGGGCATCGATATGTCTTATGCACGAACTTATTACAGTGTCCAGCCGCCGAATGGTGCCGTTATCGAGCACTATTGCTGGCGCTTTGCGCTGATCGCAGCACTGGCTATGGCCTTGCTAACCGGAACAGTATGGTGGTTTTCCCATAGGAATTCTTCCGAGCTAGAAGAGTGGCTAGCGGTTTTTCTGGCGTTGGGTATCCTTTTCTCGGTGATCAACGCAATGGTGCAAACACGGGCACGTCTTGCCAACCGATACCGCGCCATGGCCATAACTCTCATCACAACCGGAATTCTCGGCCCAGTGACCAGCATTGGAATCGCCACTTGGTGGCGGCAGGATGCTTTAGCGCTGCTCCTTCCCCTGCTGCTGGGCTATTTGGCGCCAGCATTGCTGCTCGGCACCCCCTCCATCATCGCATTGGCGAAACCGCCCAGCTTGACGTGGAATGAAGGCGCGGCCCTGATCAAAATCGGCTTGGCGGGCATTGTTACCGCACCCATGTTTTGGCTGTTATCCTCATCGGATCGCTGGTTCCTGGAGCATTACCACGGGGCCGAAGCGGTGGGAGTCTATTCCATTGGTTATAGCGTCGCTATTGTTGGCATGATGGTCAACAATGCGGTTATGTCGGTGTGGTTGCCTGAGGCTGTGCGGGAGTACGAGCAAGACCCAGTGCGGGCGCAAATCACTTTGGGGCGGCTTATGTCACGCTTAGTGGCTGCAATGGCGCTCATTTGGCTAGTGGTCGCCGCTGCTGGCGGTGACATCGTCCGCTGGCTGGCCAACGAACGTTTTCACGCTGCTGCTGACATTGTGCCTTACATCGCGGGCGGTGTATTTTTCTATGGTGTTCTCCACTTGGCCAACGCAGGTCTTTTGCTCGCCAAGAAGCTGAAATGGGCTGCCTTATGGTGGTTTGCGGGTGGTCTGGTCTGCACCCTACTCAACTGGGTATTAGTGCCAAAATTCGGGTGCCTTGGCGCAGCGATCACTCAAAGCATCAGCTTCGCCTTCATCTCGTTAGGCATACTCATGACCTCCCAAGCTCTGTTTCGCATCCACCTGGATTCGAGCCGTTTGGCAGTGGCCTTAAGCATCATTTTAGCTTCTGGAGTTCTTATGACATCACCATGGCATGTATCAGCGCCAATCAGCTTACTGTCGAAAATACCCATTGGCATTGTAATCTCGGTCATTGTTGCTTGGCTGACGGCACCTGACTGGTGTACCCAAGGGATCGGCTATATGCGCCAGAGGATTTTTCCTTGACCCTTGCGTGTCAGTCTTGTCAGGAGGCAGGGCTATGTGCGGCATAGCGGGCGAGCTACACTGGACTGCCCGTGCGGACATGCAGGCAGTCAATGCGATGGTATCCGGCATCGCCCATCGCGGCCCGGACGATCATGGCCTTTGGGCATCTCCGAACGGTGTGTGCGCCCTTGGTCATGCCCGTTTGAGCATCGTTGATCTCAGCCCGGCGGGTCATCAGCCCATGCTCGATCCGCTCACCGGCAACGCGATTGTTTTCAATGGCGAGATTTACAATTTTCAGTTCTTGCGCAAGGACTGTGAAGCAGCGGGCGATGTGTTTCAGTCGCATACCGATACCGAGGTCATCCTTGCGCTCTATCGCCGGCACGGGGTGGGTTGTCTGAAATTTCTGCGCGGGATGTTTGCCCTGGCGATCTGGGATGAGCAACGCCAACAGTTGTTTATGGCGCGGGACCGGGTCGGCAAGAAGCCGCTGAATTATGCGCTGACCCCCACCGGTCTGGTCTTTTGCTCCGAATTGCAGCCACTCTCCCGCTATCCGGGCGTGGATACCGGGATGGATTTGGAGGCGCTGGAGCTTTATCTGCAATGCCAGTTCATTCCTGCTCCGTGGACGATTTATCGCGGCATTCGTAAGCTACCGCCTGCCCATTACGCGACCTATGACCGGAATAAGGGTTTGCAGATCGCGCCCTACTGGGAGGTTGATTACCGTGACAAGATTCGCATCAGCGAGGCCGATGCCCTGGATGCGCTGGAAGAAAAACTGACCGAAGCGGTTCGCCTGCGCATGATCGCTGATGTCCCGCTGGGGGCGCTGTTGAGCGGCGGCGTTGATTCCAGCGTGGTCGTGGCGCTCATGGCCAAACTGAGCCAGGAACCGGTGCGCACCTTCAGCATCGGTTTTAAGGAAGAGGCGTTCAACGAACTGCCATGGGCGCGGCAGGCCGCCGAGCGGTGCGGCACCCGGCATCATCCCGAAATTGTTCAGGGCGATGTGGCGCACCTGTTGCCGAAATTGGCCCGGCACTATGGTGAACCTTATGCTGATCACTCGGCAGTACCCTCCTTCATTGTATCCGCCGCCGCTCGTCGTCACGTTACCGTCGCTCTAAATGGCGACGGAGGCGATGAATTGTTGGGCGGTTATTCACGTTATTCTCTTCCCGGTTGGGTTATACAACTGTCAAAACGAATCAGAGGATTGATGTCGCATACAGTCCTCGCAGATTTAGCGCCACGGCTTATTGATGCGCAGAGTATTCCCCAACGATCTGTGCGAAAACTGTTGATGCAATATACCAATCCCGAGCTGCGTTCAATCATCATGTACGCTGCGTTCTGGAACGATACGGAGCGCCGACAACTGTTGCCAGGCGGCCCCAGTTTGCTGCTGCGTGATTGGCGGCGCGGTTGGTTGGAGGGGGCCTTCGCTCATGCTGATAACCCGGTCGACCGGATGCTCTGGCTAGACAGCCATACTTACCTACCAGGCTGTTTACTGGCGAAAATGGATATCGCTTCCATGCACTGCGGGCTTGAAACCCGCTCGCCGTTGCTCGACCAAGAAGTGATCGAGTTCAGTGCCCGGTTGCCCGTGCGGTACAAGGTCAAGGATGGGGAAGGAAAATATCTGTTGAAGAAATTGGCGGAGCGTTATTTCCCCACCGAATTCGTGTACCGACCCAAGATGGGGTTTGGTATTCCACTCGAAGATTGGATGCGCGGTCCCCTTCGATGCATGGTTGAAAATGTTCTGCGTGACCCTGAGGCAATTTATCCATTGAATAATGCGGTAATTGAGCAAAGCCTTACCGATTTCTACGAAAAAAGGAAGGAAAATGCTCTGAAGTTATGGAGCGTTTTTCTTTTTGGTGTATGGAATCAGTCATGCCGCAAGTAACTAGGATTTTTTATCGGTTTCTACAAAAAATTGGGTATTTGTAAGATGAATAAACCATGCGCATTTTGCGGTTCAGAACAGCATCGAATTGCATTTTCGACAGATATCGGAGACAGTTTGTTTTGTAGGCAATGCGGTGGAATCGAGAACCGTTGTAACAGCCATCCTTATATATATACAGGTAGTTACTATTCCGACAATTATGCTGCAATCGAAGCCCAGCAGATGGCTCGATTTACAAGAATTCTTCAAGATATTGAGCCAGTTGTAATAAACCATCGAATTTTAGATGTCGGTTGTGGTACAGGGATGCTCTTGAGAGCGG
>JBATLU010000055.1:0-8830 GCA_049289475.1 Pontixanthobacter sp.
CAAACTCTGCGGCGCTCAGGCGATACGGGAGGCGGCATCGCCGTGAAAGTCTTCCGATCTATCTGGCGACAAATTCGATCGTTGGGCTCTACACGGATGATCGCCTGATCGCGCGCGCCGCGCGCCGCTTCGGCCTCAGAGTTGCGCAGACTCCTCCTGCGCAAAAAATCCTGAATCGCATCCTGATGCGCCCGCAGGCAAAAGCGCCCCGCTTGCGGTTGCCTGGGATCGGAGGGCGGTTGCGAATGGGCTAGGGTCAGGACCGAAAAATTCCGCAGAGCGTGGCTTGTGGCAATTGGCCCAGTTGCGAGGAAAGCTTGCTCGCTGCCCGCGATGGTCGGCCAAAGAGTTCATGTCTGGCGTCACGAGTCCTCTGGGATCAGTTCCTTGAGAAAGCGCGGCTTAGCCCCCGTGATTTGCGCAAGATTGAATTGATCGAGATGAGCGAGGAAGGCCTCCAGTGCCCCGGCCAATGCAGGCTTCAACCCGCAGACCCGTTCCACCACGCAAGTCTCCCTGCCGCCCATGCAGGCGACAAATCCTGTGGTGTTTTCCAAATTGCGCACCACGTGGCCAATATTTATATCTGACGGCGCGCGTGCCAGACGCACTCCGCCACCGCGTCCGCGCTGCGTTTCGATAAAACCTGCGGCGGCAAGGTCTTGCGCCACCTTGGCGAGGTGGTTGCGCGAGATGTCATAGTGCTCCGCAAGCCAGTCGATCGAAACGACCTCCTCTTTTGCCACAAGCGCCATCAGCATGCGCAAGGCGTAATCGGTTCGGAGATTCATCTGCATAAAAGAAGTATATCATATATTGCTTTTTTCACCAAGGCTCTATAATAGGCATATTATATACTTCTTTAAGAGAGTTTGTGATGTCCGCGGTTACCGAAAGATCACGCCAGGAAGTGCACGCTGCAAGGGCTGCAAAACGCGCGCATGCAGAAGCGCAGGGCGTCGACGAACAATTCATCTCGCTTATGGTCGAGCGTTTCTATGACAGCATTCGCCAGGATAATCTGCTCGGCCCGATCTTCGCGGATCGCATTTCCGATTGGCCTGTGCACATGGAGCGGATGAAGACATTCTGGCGCTCCATCCTGTTCAACAGCGGGGAGTTTTCAGGCAACCCGATGGCCAAGCACATGGCCATTCCGGGGCTTGAAGACACGCATTTCGTGCGCTGGCTCGAACTCTTCTACGGCACCTTGAAAGACCTCGGTCCCCAGCCTGAAGGCGCAGCCCTGGTTGCCCAAAGGGCGCGTGCCATCGCCGATAGTCTCCTTACCGGAATTTCCATCCGGCGAGACGGCATTTCCGGATCCAAAGCAGGAAGGAATCTCCCCCATGTTTGAACACCAATTGATAGTGGCTGATCGCGCCACTGACTTCGAGGCTGAAGTCTATGCCTTGGAACAGACCCTGCAGCCTTTGGCCGCCGCGCCCGTTCCACCGCGAAATCCGGGGTTCCAGTTTCCTCGGCGTGTATGGCTCGCCATGTTCGCGTGCTATGCGATCTTCTTCCTTGCCATTGCCGCAGCCACAGGCGGAAGCGGACATGCACGCTTCGCCATCATCATCTCGGTCCTTTATGCCGCCGTCTATTTTGGGGTGGCGAGGATCGGTGCGCGACAGGCCGGACCAGAGGACATCTCGCCGCTCGATCAGGGCAAGATGCTCGATACTTTTACCGGCTTGATGGACAAGAAAGCCGTATATGGGCAGGTCCTGATTGTGCCGCTCGCTGTTGCACTGTTTGGCATGGCGATACTGGTCATCACACTTTCGATCGGCAGTTAGGTATGCGGAACGTTTTGCCGGATGGTGTTGAGAAGTACGCCGAATCACCGGTCTTCAACGAAGAGACGGTTCCTAAAAAACTCACCTCGGAACACGATCTGAAAGCCGGGGTCTGGGGCAAACTGCGCGTAATCGACGGGAGCCTCGAATACCACCTTCCGGGTGAAGCGCACCGGAGCCAACTTCTCAAAGCAGGTGAACACGCCGTCATCGAACCGCAGCAGGTGCATTTTGTCAAACCGGTCGGAAACGTCCAGTTCAGGGTTGAATTCTATCGCTGAACCAACACGCGCTCGGTGGCACATTCACGTACACCGCCGCGGATGCGCTTTCAGTCAATAGGGTCGAGAAAGTCCAC
Organism: Pontixanthobacter sp.; assembly: GCA_049289475.1. Classification (GTDB taxonomy): domain Bacteria; phylum Pseudomonadota; class Alphaproteobacteria; order Sphingomonadales; family Sphingomonadaceae; genus Pontixanthobacter. The sequence continues at coordinate 2,161 of JBATLU010000055.1, forward strand.
CTTGCCGCTGTCGAGATGATAGAAGGCCCCCACGACCTTGAGCTTTCCTTCGCGCTGGGGTTCAAGGAGCGCTGGTGACGCTTCGTCCCGCAATTCGCGCACGACGCGTCGGACATTGCTGATCGCTGCAGCGTCGACGATGTGATCAGCCCACGGATCGGTTTCAAGCACGGCAGGCAGCAGCGACTGAAGGACCTTGGAGATGTTCCCGGTAAAACTCGCCTTGCCCCGCGCAAGCGAAACGGCTGCATTGAGAGCACCGCAAGCCTCGTGACCCATGACGACGATCAAGGGGACTTGCAGATTCGTCACGGCAAATTCCAGACTGCCAAGCGCGGTCGTGCACAGTGTATTGCCAGCATTGCGAATAATGAACAGCTCACCTAAGCCGCGCTCGAACAACAGTTCCGGCGGCACCCGCGAATCCGAACAGCTCAGATAGGCGGCAAATGGTCGCTGCGCCGCTGCCAACTCAAGCCGGCGCATACGGTCCATCGTGGGCTCGTAGGTTGTATCGTCGAGAAACCGCCGATTGCCTTCCTTCAGCAGTTCCAGCGCTTCGTCGGGGTTCAGTTGGGGCGCGTCATCCATCTGCTTAGCCTGCCTTTCCATCGCTTCGCGGTGACAGGTAAATGCCCATATTGCGCAGCAGCCATGGCAGCATCCCGAGACAGAGCACGCCCACCGATACCAGCAACGCTTCGGCCAATTCCAGTTGGAGTGCAGCCCACAACCGGGCGATAGCGGCCAACTGGACGGCACAGAAAGCGAGCCACGCGAGAGCTGTCATCGAGAGGGGCCGACCTGAATGCCCCTGTGTTACGCGGGTCACCATTGCGACAAGTAAACTTCCCGCAAATCCGATCATCAATGCGTGATCCGGGCCGCGACCCAATGCCAAGGTTGCGGTATCCAGCATGGCAAGCGTGAAGCCCATTGGCGCCCAGGCGAACCCCCAGATCAACACAATCAGAAGTCCTGGTGCGCTTGCCCGCGGCCACCACTTCCACAGCATGGCACCGGTTAGAGCCGCGAGTGCGCCGTTCGCCGAAATCGCCAGCCAGCCAATGTTCAGAAGCTCGCCTGCCAAGCGAGCCAGTAGTGAGATCCAAAGGGCAGCGATGAGCCAGTCAGGTCGCCAGCGGTCATAGCCCTCAACCACATTGCCGGCGAAAAACGGGACCATACGGTGGGCGACCGTGAGGAATATCGGAAGCAAGAAACCGCCAATCCCGATGCGGTTGGCATAGAAAAGGTAGTCCCATGAGCCACCGCCGAAAAACGTGATTGCTGAAAGCAGGCCGACAAGACCAAGCGTCAGGCCAGCAAGCGCCGACCATGCATGCCAGCAAGGAGTCTTCCCCGCTTTCGACCCGGTCCACAGTAAGCGAAGGAGGACGAGAAGCGCGATCGCCCAGCCGAAGGCAACCAGTCCGAAGCCCGGTAATATGAAGAGGTCAAGCCCCGTAGCCAATGCGACGAGGACTAGCACAGCGCCGATGAGAAGCGGAACACTTACCGGGGCAAATTGGCGCAACGCAAGATCGGGGAGGCCGATCCAGCGCGGGAACACCGTGAGCAGAAACCCGAAGATGAAAGGGGCAAGGCCGAGATAGATCATGGCAGGCCCATGCAGCAGCCCAGGCGGCATGTCTGTTGTCGGAATCCCGGAGAGTCCCGCGTGAAGCTGCACCATGTGCGTGAGCCACCACATCAACAATCCACCAAAGGCCAGTGAACCAGTGAGGAAGGGCATGCGGTGCGGCGCTGCCAGAAGGATTGACGGGTTCACGAATGGTCCCTTTCAAATCAGTCCGTGAGCGCCAGCCATTGCGCCCGTAGTGGTTGCCAGCGCAATTACGGACAGGACCCGGTGCACCTGAACCATGAGGTGAAAATCACGCTCCGGCTTCTTTGAATTGGCCATCCGGCGGTGGAGGAAAAGCGGCTCTGCCACGAACAGCATAAGGAAGAACACAAGCCACAGGAAAAACATGGCGGACATCCACCAATAGGCAGGCTCGGCAAACCGCCACCACATGTCACCGCGCCAGGTCATCCAGAACCCAGATGCACCGGCCAGCAGAACCCATACCTTGGCCTGAACGGAAAAACCCTGTTCGATCTTGTGAAAGGCATGGAGCCGCTCCTGCGGCGCTTCGGCTCTCGCGATTGCGGGCATGATGACAAAGGTCACGAACCAGACACCACCGATCCAACCGACAATCGAGACGACATGGAGCACGCGGGCAAAGGTGAAATCATCAATCATTGTGCTGAACTCTCTGGTCGAATCGCGCGCAAGTGACTTTGATCAGGATCAATTACTTTGGCGAGCTCCACATTATTTGAGCAACCATGAAAAAGACAATCCTCTTGCTCGCCGCCGGCTCGCTTGCCGTTCTCACACCTGCAACTGCAATGGCGCAATCAGGCGATGAGCTCCCCTTCGATCCCTATCTCGATCTGAGATACCGGTTGGAAGTGGTCGATCAGGAAAACCTGCCAGAAGATGCGACCGCTTCGACGCTTAGAATCAGGGGCGGGGTCGAGACCGACGAATGGAACGGGCTAAGTGCGCTGGTTGAAGGCGAGGCGGTCGTCAGGATTGGTGCCGATGACTTCAACGACACTGTCAACGGATTGACCGAGTTCCCGGTCGTGGCGGATCCATCCGATGTGCTGCTCAATCGTGCGTTAGTGCGTTGGCGGCCCCACGAATCGGTCGAGGCCGTCGTTGGGCGTCAGAAGGTAAATTTCGACAATCAGCGCTGGATCGGCTCGGTCGACTGGCGCCAGAATGACCAGACCTTCGATCTTGCGCAGGTGACGGTGAAGCCGGTCGAGGGAGCCTCCATCGACTATTTCCATGCCTGGCGGGTCAATCGCATTTTCGGGCCGGATTCGCCGCAAGGCATCTGGCGAGACAACGACATCCACAACATCCATGCGAGCTATGCCATTCCGTCGATCGGCACGGTGTCCGCCTATGGCTATTTTCTCGACATGCCTGACGCGCCTGCCGCCAGTTCGCAAACGCTGGGGGTGCGCCTGACGGGAACGCAGCTGCTGAGCGGTGAGGCCACGCTCCTCTATGCGGCAGAATATGCGAACCAGCGCGATCTCGGATCAAACCTGTCCGACTATTCACTGGATTATCTTCTGATCGAACCCGGGATTTCGGTAAGTGGCTTCACTGCCAAAGCAGGGTTCGAGCGGCTTGAAGGCAATGGCGCCGTGGCCTTGCAGACCCCGCTTGCCACGCTGCATGCATTTAATGGCTGGGCGGATAAGTTTCTGGCTACGCCGCCGGGAGGCCTGCGCGACTTTTATGGGGATATCAGCTACCGCTTCGGCGAAGGCTCTGGTCTGAACGGATTGACGCTGCGCGGTATCGTGCACGATTTCGGCGCGACTGCGACCGATCAGGCTTATGGTCGCGAGCTGAACCTGTTTGCGGTCTATCCAATCAGGAGCAACATCACGCTGCTTGCCAAATTTGCGCACTATGACGCAGATGGTTTCTCGGTCGATACCACCAAGGGTTGGCTTCAGCTGCAGGTTACTTTCTAGCGCGGGTCGTTTGGCACAGGGTCGGGCCGAGCGAACCGGGACAGGCGCTCACGGTCTTCGATTGTAACTTTCGCTCCATCGAGCGCCACACCGTGGCTCTTGAGCGTGCCGAAGGCGCGCGAAAGGTTTTCCGGAGTCATACCGAGTAGCGATGCAAGCAGGCGCTTTTCGCCAATAAGCTCGAATTGATCGCGATCGCCACGACGGTTGCTGTATTCCAGCAGGCAGTTGCCCAGCCGTTCGGCTGACTGGCGCACTTTCATGTCGGTGAGTGCACGGACAAGGTCGCGATATCCCAATGCGAGCTCGTGCATTGCCGCGTGCATCAAGGCGCTATCCTGCCGGATTGCTTCGCGCAATTGCGCGGCCGGGACCAGCAGAATTCGCGAAGACGCAAGCGTTCTTGCGGACATCAGATACGGCATATCCGTCACCGCAGCGGCGAGAATGTAGCTTGAGACTGGCTCGACAATACGCATCGTGGTGTCGCGCCCCGCCCCTTGGACGAACAGCTCTACCCGCCCGTCGACAAGCACGTGCAGAAAATCGGCATCCTGCCCCGCTTCGAATAGTGTGAGTTGCGGAGGAAAGACCTGCAGAAACGATCCGGCAAGCACCAGGTCGCGCTGCGTCTCGGCCATCTCACGAAACAACGGAAGCCTCGCAATTTCAGGCTTCTCGCCGATTCTCATAAAAGTCTAACCTCCGATGATATACGCAGGAGGATTAGCGCTCGGCTTGATGATTATCAAGGAGCTGCTTGATTTCTTCCTGCGAGCGGCAACGCACTTGTCATGCGACGGCGATTTTGCAGCAACTCCGGTATTCAATTTGATCGATGTCAAAGAGCAAGAGTTCTTTGGTCTGCAGTGAAGGTCCGTCACGCATTCTTGATGAGGGATCATTCCATGTCGACCCAGGCAATTGCGACCAGCAGCGAACAGAACCGCGCGCTTGGTCTCAGCACATTCGCATTCACTATCTGCTTTGCCGTCTGGACGATTTTCGCGATCGCAGGGATCGAGATCAAGGCGGAACTCGGCCTTAGTGATACGCAGTTTGGCCTGCTGGTCGGCACCCCGATCCTGACCGGGTCGCTCAGCCGCTTGCTACTCGGTGTCTGGACCGATCAGCATGGCGGACGGATCGTGTTTCCGATCACCATGCTGGCCTCGGCGTTATCGACTTTCCTGCTTTCCTATGCCGACAGCTATCTTGTGATGCTGCTGGCGGCGCTGGGATTGGGCCTTGCTGGCGGCGGTTTCGCTGTAGGCGTTGCCTATGTTTCAAAGTTCTACCCACTTGAGAAACAGGGCTCCGCGCTTGGCTTTTTCGGCATGGGCAATGTTGGCGCTGCAGTGACCAAGTTCCTCGCGCCTTGGGTCATGGTCGCAATCGGCTGGCAGGGCGTCGCCCAGGTCTGGGCGGGCGCGCTCGCCCTGGTTGCGGTGCTGTTCTATATCTTTGCCAAGGACGATCCCGAATTCGCCGCGCGAAAGGTTAGCGGCGTCAAAGCCAGGACCCTGATCGAACAGCTTGAGCCGCTGCGCAACGAGCAGGTCTGGCGCTTCTCGGTCTATTACTTCTTCGTATTCGGGGCCTTTGTGGCCCTGGCGCTATGGCTGCCCAATTACATGGTCGGTCTTTACGGGATCGACGTGAAGCTGGCGGGCATGCTGGCGGCGACCTTCTCGCTCTCAGCCAGCGTATTCCGCGCATATGGCGGCGTTCTGTCGGACAAATATGGCGCGCGCAAGATCATGTACGCCACCTTTGGCGTGTCACTGGTCTGCCTGTTCATGCTGTCCTATCCGGCGACCGATTACGTGATTCACGGGATCGACGGCGACATCACTTTCACGACGTCGATGAGCCTGGTGCCCTTCGTGGTGACCATATTCGTGCTGGGCTTCTTCATGTCGCTCGGCAAGGCGGCGGTCTACAAGCATATTCCGGTCTATTATCCGCACCATGTCGGTTCTGTCGGCGGTCTTGTCGGCCTAGTCGGCGGTCTGGGCGGCTTCATCCTGCCGATCGTCTTCGGCGCGGTCAGCGACCTGACGGGTATCTGGACCAGCTGTTTCATGGTGCTGTTCGCGCTGGTTGCTGTGGCGCTGGCATGGATGCACATCGCCATTCGCCAGATGGAACAGAAGGCCAGCGGCATGGATACCCGTTCGCTGCCCGAGTTCCCTGAAATGGCTGGCTTGCATGACGAGGCAAAACATGCGGCGGCCACGCCAAGCAAAGTCCTCGTCGAGTGGAAACCGGAGGATCCAGATTTCTGGCAGCGGACCGGGGAGAAGATTGCCAAGCGCAATCTCTATATCTCGATCCCGGCACTGCTGCTGGCCTTCTCGGTGTGGATGGTTTGGTCGATGGTGGTCGCCAAGCTGCCGTCCATCGGCTTTGATTACACCACCGACCAGCTGTTCTGGCTGGCGGCGCTGCCCGGCCTCTCGGGTGCAACCCTGCGGATCTTCTATAGCTTCGTAGTGCCGATCTTCGGCGGGCGGCTGTGGACCACCATGTCCACCGCATCACTGCTGATCCCGGCTTTTGGCATCGGCTATGCCGTCCAGAATCCGGATACGCCTTACATCATCTTCCTGGTGCTGGCGCTGCTGTGCGGCTTTGGTGGTGGCAACTTCGCCTCCTCGATGTCGAACATCAGCTTCTTCTTCCCCAAGGCGCAGAAAGGCAACGCACTGGCGCTCAATGCTGGTCTCGGCAATCTCGGTGTCTCGGTGATGCAGTTCCTTGTCCCTATCGTCATAGTTGCGGGCGTGTTCGGCGCGCTGGGCGGAGAGCCGCAGCAGACTGCCGAAGGCGGCGAGCTGTGGCTCCAGAATGCAGGTTTCATCTGGGTGCCGTTCATTATGGCCTCCACCCTGCTCGCATGGTTCGGCATGAATGACATTGCGGATGCGAAAGCGAGTTTTGCCGAACAGTCGGTGATCTTCCAGCGCAAGCACAACTGGCTGATGTGCTGGCTCTACACCGGAACCTTTGGCTCATTCATTGGCTATTCGGCCAGCCTGCCGCTGCTCGCCAAGAAGGAGTTCCCCGAGGTCGATGCGCTGAAATACGTCTGGAT
>JBATLU010000056.1:0-9240 GCA_049289475.1 Pontixanthobacter sp.
TGCCCATATCGGCAACGCCACCTCGGCCATCCGGATCGGGTCGGGCGGGATTATGCTGCCCAACCACACGCCGTTCCAGATCGCCGAACAATTCGGCACACTCGATGCTTTGTTTCCCGGGCGGATAGATCTGGGGCTGGGACGCGCGCCGGGCGCAGGGCCGGAATTGCAGCGGGCGCTGCGCAAGGACTTGCACCGGGCTGCGGAAAATTTCCCGCACGATGTGGTGGAACTGCGCGCTTTGCTGACCGGCAATATCGATCTGCCGATCAAGGCGACACCCGGTCACGGCGCGAATGTTGAATTGTGGATGCTCGGCTCCAGCCTGTTCGGCGCGCAGCTGGCTGCAAAGCTTGGCCTGCCATATGCCTTTGCCTCGCATTTCGCGCCCGACCATCTCGATGCGGCGCTCCAAATCTATCGCCGCGATTTCCAGCCGTCCGAAGCGCTGGGCCGGCCGCACGTAATGGCCGCGATGACAATTATCACGGCCGACACCGACGAAGACGCCGAATATATGGCCTCTTCCCAGTTGCAGGCTCTTGTTAGGCTGCGGACCGGTTCGCCAGGTAAATTACCGCCGCCCATCAAGGACTACCGCGCTTCGCTGCCGGCGCAGGCACAGGCCATGCTCGCACATATCGGGCAAGCCAGCGCGATTGGTTCGCCCGCAACCGTCGCCCGGCATCTGACCGCCTTTATCGAACGCACCGGCGCCGACGAGATTATTGTTGCTGGTTCAACCTATGATCCGGCCGACCGGATGCGGTCCCTACAGATGACCCGCGAAATCTTTGACACATAGCTGTGTGCCTATGGGCAGGCCTGATTTGCCACATGCGAGTTGCGCTTGCGGCGCGGAAGTGAAATGTCTATTTGCGCATTATTACTGCACGGTGCAGTAATAATATAACAGGAGCCGGAAGACCGGCCCATTGCCAGAACGGAGCATGACGGATGGGTGCCAAGACCGCCGAGACGCCTCGCAACCCCGCCAGAAGACTGGCGGCCAACACGGCTCTGGCTAAAGCGCTGGGTGCTATTATGCACGATTCGCTGTTGCCCGGTGATACTCCGTTCGAACCCGAAAAAATCCGCGAAGCTGCCGCATTTGTGCTGGACGCTGCCGCCCGGCGCGAAAGCAACCGCGCCGCCATCTCGCTGGCCACTGCCAGCGAAGACCGCCGCTTCATGCGGATCGCGATTATCAATGACGATATGCCGTTTCTGGTCGATTCGATTGCCGCCACCATCGCCGCCCAAGGCCTCGCGATTGATCGCCTGCTCCACCCTGTAGTGTCAGTCCAGCGCGGAGACACAGGCGAACTGACCGCGATCAGCGCCGACAAGAGCGCCCATCCTTTGCGCGAATCGATGATCTATATCGAAACCGTGCGGATCGATGCCAGGCAGCGCCGAGAATTGGAAAATGTACTGCGCGTCACGCTGGGCGATGTGCGCGCGGCGGTTAGTGACTGGCCTAAAGTCCGCGGCGCGATGCAGGCCGATATTGCCCGGTTGGGCGATGGCGAGAGCGCCAGTCTGCTTGCATGGCTCGACGATGGAATGTTGACCCAGCTCGGTCATATGACACGCCATCGCGATGGCACCCAAACGGGAAAGCTCGGCATTTGCCGCAAGAGCGCCAAATCCATTTTGGCTGACCAGTCGTTTGACCGCGCCTTTGCGTGGTTCGACGATGCGAAAAACCGCGACAGCCGTATTCCGCTGATTATCAAAGCCAATCTGGTCAGCCATGTGCACCGCCGTGTGCCGCTCGATCTGTTTATCGTGCCGCTGCTGGAAAATGGCAAAGTCTGTGCCCTGTCGGTGCATGCTGGCGTGTGGACCAGCGCTGCACTCACCGCCTCCCCCTCAGACGTTCCTCGCCTGCGCACCCAGATGACCGGCCTGATGGCGAAGTTCGGTTTCGCCGCCGATGGACATGCAGGCAAAGCTTTGGTCCATGCCCTCACCGCGCTGCCACATGATTTGCTGATCGGTTTTTCGGATAAAGACATTGCCCGGGTTGCTACCGCGATGATGGGGCTGGTCGATCGCCCGCGCCCGCGCCTCGCGATTGTTGCCGCCCCGCTTGAGCGGCATTTGTTCGCCTTTGTCTGGCTGCCGCGCGATATGCTGTCGACGCAGGTTCGCGGCCAGATACAAGCATTGCTGGAAGATGGCGCCGGGGCCGAATTGCTCGACTGGAGCCTGCAAGTCGAAGGCGGCAATCTGGCGATGCTGCGCTTTGTGCTCGATATCCGCGAAGCCAAGGGCGTGCCCGACGAAGCGGCGCTGGAACAGCAGATGCAAATCATGCTGCGCGGCTGGGGCGAAGCGGTCGAACACGAACTCGCCCAATATGAAGAGGCGGGCCGTGCTGCAGCGATTGCCGGACGCTTTGCCGAGATATTCCCGCAAAGCTATCGCAGCGATTATGGCGCGGTCGAAGCGGCGCGCGACATCCGCCGAATGCGCCATTTGCTGCAAATCGATAGCGGCGAGCACAGAGCGGCATATCACCTTCAACGCGATGCGCGGCTCTATCGGATGGACGGTGATCCGGCGGGAACGCTCCGCCTCAAAATCTATGAACACGAAGGTGCATTGCCGCTTTCAGACGCTGTGCCCGCGCTGGAAAATTTCGGTTTCGAAGTCTTGTCGGAAATGCCTACACCGCTTGACGGCGGAAAGCTGGGCACGTTGCATGATTTCATCCTCGGCCTGCCCGAAGGCGTCGCGCCAGATCCAATTCTGGACCGCGCAGATACCATTGAACAGGCCATTGCCGCCGTACTCAACGATGCCGCCGAGGATGATCCGTTCAACCGTCTGGTCATCGGCACCGGTCTGGCCGCACGAGAGGCCGAATGGCTGCGCGCCTTTTACCGATATTTGCGGCAGGCGGGGATGGGTTTCACCATCTATACGGTGGTTGACGCACTCCGCGGGGCACCTTCTGTCACCCGCGCTTTGGTCGCGCGTTTTGTTGCCGCGCATGATCCGCAATTCACCGGAAAGCGCGGCGCCGCAATCGAGGTCGCCGATCTCGCCATCAGACAGGGCCTGTCCAAAGTATCGGCGATTAATGATGACCGGCTGCTGAGGCTTTATTATGCGCTCGTGCAAGCCATCCTGCGCACAAATGCCTTCGCACCCGCTGCTGCCGAAGCACTGGCCTTCAAAATCCAGTCTGACCGAGTACCCAACTTGCCCAAGCCGGTGCCGTGGCGGGAGATATTCGTCTATTCCCCGCGCGTCGAGGGGATCCATTTGCGCGCCGGACCGGTCGCACGCGGCGGGCTGCGTTGGTCCGACCGGCGCGACGATTTCCGCACCGAGATTCTCGGCCTGATGAAAGCCCAGCGGGTCAAGAATGCGGTGATCGTGCCAACCGGCGCGAAGGGCGGATTCTATCCCAAACAGCTGCCATCACCCGACAAAGACCGCGAAGGCTGGGCCGCCGAAGGTCAAGGCAGCTACGAAGTGTTCATCCGCACCTTGCTGTCGATTACCGACAATATCGTTGATGATAGAGTGATCCACCCAGAGGCGGTAATGCCGCTCGACGGGGAAGACCCCTATTTCGTTGTCGCGGCGGATAAAGGCACAGCGAAATTTTCCGACGTTGCCAACGCCATCGCCGAGAGCCGTGATTTCTGGCTCGATGATGCGTTCGCTAGCGGCGGATCGAACGGCTATGACCACAAGGCGATGGGCATCACTGCCAAAGGCGCGTGGGTCTCGGTCCAACGGCACTTCCTGGAAATGGGTGTAGACATCCAATCCGATCCGGTCAGCGTGGTCGGTTGCGGCGATATGTCGGGCGACGTGTTCGGTAATGGCATGTTGCTGTCAAAATCGATCCGTATTCTTGCAGCGTTTGACCACCGCCACATCTTTATCGATCCCGACCCCGATGCTGCGGCCAGCTGGAAGGAACGTCAACGGTTGTTCGACTTGCCCCGTTCAAGTTGGGAGGATTATGACCCGGCCCTCATTTCCAAAGGCGGCGGGGTCTATTCGCGCAATTCGAAACTGATCAAGCTGTCCTCTGCCGCGCAAAAGGCGCTGGGGCTGGGGGTCAAAGAAATCGAGCCCGAGGCGCTGATATCGGCGATCATAGCTGCCCCGGTCGATCTGATCTGGTTTGGCGGCATCGGTACCTACATCAAGGGTTCGAAAGAGAACAACATCCAGGTCGGCGATCCCGCCAATGACACTATGCGCGTCGATGCGTCATCGCTGCGCGCCAAAGTCATCGGCGAAGGTGCCAATCTGGGTGTGACGCAGGCCGGGCGGATAGAATTCGCGCTGGGCGGCGGCCGGATCAACACCGATTTCATCGACAATTCGGCCGGGGTCGATTGTTCGGATAATGAGGTCAATATCAAGATCGCGCTGGCCGCTGCTAAGCGCGCGGGCAAGCTGACCGAACCAAAGCGCATTACCTTACTAGAATCGATGACCGATGAGGTTTCGGCGATTGTGCTGGAGGACAACCGGCTTCAGGCACTTGCGCTTTCGGTTGCTGAAATTGGCGGCGCGCGCGCAATGGCGGCGCAGATCCATCTGATCGAAACGCTCGAAGCGGGCGGTAATCTTGATCGCCACACCGAAGGCTTGGCCGATAATCAGACACTCAACCGCCGCGCCGCAGACGGAGCGGGGCTGACGCGGCCCGAAATGGCTGTCCTGCTGTCCTCGGCCAAGCTGGTGCTGCAGGATGCGATCGAAAAAAGCACGCTGACCGATGATGCAGCGCTGACCGAAACGCTGTTCGCCGCATTCCCGCAACCGATGCGTAAGACATATCAGGCGCAAATCGACGGCCATCAGCTTCGGCGCGAAATCGTGGCAACAAAGCTTGCCAACCAGATCGTGAACCGGTTGGGGATGATCCATCCGTTCGAACTGGCCGAAGAGGAAGGCGTCGAACTGGCGCAGGTCGCGGCTGCCTTTGTGGCGGCTGTCCGCCTATTTAACCTTGGCGAACTGTGGAACCGGCTCGATCAAGCAACGATGCCCGAAAATGCCCGATTGCTGCTGTTCGAACGCCTCGCGGCTGCGGTTGGCAATCTGATGTCTGACGTGCTGCGCACTGCAGCGGGCCAGGTCAATCCGACTGCGATCATCAGTGAATTGGGCGCAGGTGTAACCTTGCTGACCGGGTCGAGCGACAAATTGTTGGCCGGTCAGGCACGGCAACAATCGGCCAATCTGCGCGATAGTTTCATCGCCGCTGGCGCACCCGAAAAACTCGCCGGTGACGTCGCACATCTGTTCGATCTGGATGGCTCGGTAGGGCTGGCGCTACTATCGGCGGAGGCCGACATCGAGCCCGAAGAGCTGACCCGCGCCTTTACCACGGTCGGCGAGCAACTGGGCATCGACTGGGCGCAATCCACCGCCGCGTTGATGAATCCGTCAGACATTTGGGAACGGCTGCTGATTGATGGGCTCGCCCGCGATTTCCAGCAAATGCGGCTGGAATTCCTACGCCGCCTTTCGCGGCGGAAGGGGGCAAAGAGGGATCCAGCGGCGGCAGTTGCCAAATGGGCGAAAGACCATGCCGCGGCAATCGGGCAATTCCGCGCGATGATCACCCGTGCACAGGCCCAAACACCCGTAGCGCCGGCAATGCTGGCGCAAATTGCCAGTCAGGCGCGCAATTTGCTCGGTCGTTAGGGCGGGAATTTCTTTGCCATACTTGACCCGGAGGCAATTTGCGCCAAACGGACAGGCATGGAACACGCAGATGTCATTATCGTAGGATCGGGCCACGCAGGTGCGCAGGCTGCGATTGCCTTGCGCCAGAACGGCCATACCGACACTATCCTTATGGTTGGGCGCGAGCATGAATATCCTTACGAACGGCCGCCTTTGTCGAAGGAATATCTCTCGGGCGAGAAGAGCTTTGAACGGATCTACATCCGCACGCCGCAATTCTGGGCCGACAAGAATATCGACGTCAGGCTGGGCGCAGCGGTGATCGAGGTCGATCCTGCGGGCAAGACCATAACGCTCAGCAATGACACCAAACTGTCCTTCCGCAAATTGATCTGGGCGACCGGCGGCGATGCGCGGCGCCTGTCGTGCGCAGGTGCAGAGCTGGAAGGTATCCACACCGTTCGCAACCGTGCCGACGCAGACCGGATGATGGCCGAGCTTGAGGCTGGCGCCCAAAAGGCGGTGGTTATCGGCGGGGGCTATATCGGCCTCGAAGCCGCCGCTGTCCTGCGCAAACTGGGCCGCGATGTGGTCGTTCTGGAAGCTTTGCCGCGTGTTCTGGCGCGCGTGGCGGGAAAGGATTTATCCGACTTCTACCAGAATGAGCACCGCGCGCATGGCGTGGATTTGCGGCTGGAAGTTTCAGTCGATTGCCTGCTTGGCGAAAACGGCAAAGTAACTGCGGTCAAGCTGGCCGATGGCGAGGAAATTCCCGCCGACATGGTGATTGTCGGGATCGGCATTATCCCTTCCACTGGGCCACTGATCGCGGCAGGTGCAGCGGGCGGAAACGGGGTTGATGTGGACGAATATTGCCGCACCACGCTCGACGACATCTATGCCATCGGCGATTGCGCGGCGCATGCCAATGATTTTGCCGACGGCGCGGTCATCCGGGTCGAATCGGTCCAGAATGCCAATGATATGGCCACCACCACCGCCAAATCGATCATGGGTGACAAACAGCCGTACCATGCCTTCCCGTGGTTCTGGTCCAACCAGTATGATCTGAAACTGCAAACCGCCGGCCTGTCGATCGATCATGATGCAACGGTCTTGCGCGGCAATGTCGCCGAGCGGAAATTTTCGGTCATTTACCTCAAGGAAGGCCGCGTGATTGCGCTCGATTGCGTGAACAATACCAAGGATTACGTCCAGGGCCGTAAATTGGTCGAAGCACGCGCGGTCATCGACCCAACTTTGCTGGCAGACGCAGAAACGCCGCTCAAGACGCTGATCTAGGGTCAGGACTACTTAATCGCGTGCGGGCCCAATTCGCCGCCTCGGCGACAACCGGATCAGGATCGCTGCACAGCAGTTCAACTTGCGCCAGCAGCGACACATCGCCGCTATTGCCCGCTGCGATCAGGCAGTTGCGGATGAAACGGTCACGCGTGATGCGTTTGATCGGCGAACCCGAGAACAGGGCGCGGAACGCCTGATCATCGAGCGTCAACAAATCCGCTAGCTTTGGAGAAACCAGCTCTGATCGCGCCGCAAAGGCGCTGTTGCGTGCGGCGGTTTGGGCAAATTTGTTCCACGGGCACACCGCCAGACAATCATCGCAGCCATAGATGCGGTTACCCATCGGTTCACGGAATTCTTCGGGTATCGGGCCTTTGTGCTCGATCGTCAGATAGGAAATGCAGCGCCGCGCATCGACCACATAGGGCTGGGGAAAAGCATCAGTCGGGCAAGCGGTCTGGCAAGCGGTACACGAACCGCAGTGGTCGGTTTCCGGCTCGTCAGGCGAGAAGGGAATTGTGGTGTAGATCGCGCCCAGAAAAAGCCAGCTGCCGTAATCGCGGCTGACCAGATTGCTGTGCTTGCCCTGCCACCCGAGCCCCGACGCTTGGCCAAGCGGTTTTTCCATCACCGGCGCAGTGTCGACAAACACTTTCAGTTGCGGTTCGTCTATCCCGCATCGCTTTGCCTCTGCCACCATCCAGCGCGCCAGCGCCTTGAGCGCCTTTTTGACAATGTCGTGGTAATCCTTGCCCTGCGCATATACCGAAATGCGCGCACGGTCGCCCGCATCTGCCAAGGCCAGCGGGTCGGTTTCGGGAGCATAGCTCATCCCTAGCGCAATCACGCTTTGCGCCTCGGGCCACATGCTGCGAGGGCCCTGCCGCAAATCGGCGCGGTCCGCCATCCACTCCATCGATCCGTGATGCCCGGCCTCGAGCCAGTCGCGCAATCTTTGCGCGCGCTGCGGGTCATCCTCTGCACTGGTAAAACCAGCGGTGGCAAAGCCCAGCCGCGCAGCTTCCGCCACCAGACTGTGCTTAAGCGCCTTTACTACCGCTGCATTAACCATATTTAGGGTTACTCCCGTTCATATGCCGTGGGTAAGCGGCATGGATGGATATGCCGCTAAGCGATACACTCTTTCAGGACAACAGCATGGTCTTCGAAACCCCGACCGACAATGGCCGCCCGCTTGCTATTGAGGCGCGCGGACTGGTGAAACGATTTGAGGGAACGACTGCGGTTGATGGGGTCGATCTGTCGATACCCGAAGGGGCGATTTACGGTATTCTTGGCCCCAACGGCGCGGGCAAGACGACAACTTTGCGGATGCTGCTGGGCATTATCGACCCTGACGAAGGCGTGCGCCGCGTTTTCGGTCATGACCGCCCGCATGAGATTGCCAAATTGATCGGCTATCTACCCGAAGAACGCGGGCTCTATCCCGCGATGAAGGCGCATGAAGCGATTGCTTTTATGGGCGCGCTGCGCGGCCTGCCGCTTGACGAAGGCCGCAAACGCGGTCGCGAACTGCTCGAAAAACATGATCTGGGCTATGCCGCCGACCGCCAGATCCGCCAATTGTCCAAAGGCATGGCGCAAACCGTGCAATTGCTCGGCACGTTGGTTCACCGCCCCAAGCTGGTGGTGCTCGACGAGCCTTTCTCGGGCCTTGATGCGATTAACCAAGGCAAGCTGGAGCGGATGATCCGTGAGCTTGCCGAAAATGGCACAACAGTCATTTTCTCAACCCATGTAATCCACCATGCCGAACGCCTGTGCGAAGGCGTCGCGATTATCGCCGGGGGCCGTGTGCCTTATGCCGGATCGGTGGAGACCGCGCGCGACCGGATACCGGCGCAAGTCCGGCTGGAGACACGCGCCGCCGATGGCCGCTGGAAGGGCGCCCTGCCCGCTGATGCTCGCCGCGAAGGCGATTTCTGGTATTTCTCGCTGCCCGAAAGCGGAATCGAAAGCCTGCTCAAAGCGTTGATTGAAGGCGAGGCAGGTATCCTGTCGCTGTCGATCGAACGGGCCGGACTTCACGACGCCTTTGTCCACATAGCCGGCGAGGCAGCGGCACGCGCGCTGCAGGCCGATAATGCCGCGGAGGCAGCACGATGAATTCCCCCACAGCCCATGAAACCGCTCGCCTGCCGATGCTGCAAGCCGCCTATGTCATCGCACGGCGCGATTTTCTGGCGATTTTGTTCAGCAGATCGTTTTTCTTCTTTCTGCTTGGCCCATTGTTTCCGGTAC
>JBATLU010000057.1:0-5136 GCA_049289475.1 Pontixanthobacter sp.
CGAATGAGGAGAGGCGCTGGCAAGCGCGCCTGCCCCTTCTACCATTGCCACCGCAAGCCGCTCTGCCTGAGCGCGCGCCAGGCCGAGATCAGCTGCAGCCGACGCAAGCGCGTCGATAAAGCGGTAAACAAATGCCGGGCCGGATCCGGACAGCGCGGTCACCAGATCAAATTGCGCTTCCTCTTCAATCCATTCCGCGGTGCCAATCATAGCGGCGAGTTCAGACACTTGATCGCGCCGCACCTCGCTCAATCCATGAGCAATCAAGGCATTGGGCGATTTACCAATTGCCGAAGCTAGATTGGGCATAAAACGAACAATCCCGCCAGCTCTGGGAAATTTTGCTGAATAGTTTGCAAGCTCAATCCCAGCGAGAACCGAGAGCAGAACAGTGTCCGGGCCCAATAGCGGTTCCAAACCGGCGGCAATGTCGCTCAGCATGTAAGGTTTCACGCCCAGCAAGACAGCGTCAAAGCCACCGCCGGGCCATGCATTATGCACGGTCAACCCATGGTCAACTTGCCTCTTGGAAGGATGATAGACTTCGAATCGAGAGGAAGGCATCCCGGCTTTCAGCCATCCGTCGACCATCGCGCCGGTCATGGTGCCGAAGCCTACGATCAGAATTTTATCAAATGCCATCATGGCCCCTTTTACTTTGGGGCCTGAACCTAGGCTTCACCCAATGCATCGACAAGCGCGCTGTCGAGCGCGTCACCCGGTGATTTGTCACCCCACAGCAGAAACTGGAACGCGGGATAGAATCTGTCGCACTCCTCAACAGCTGTTTCGACGATCGCCTGAGCTCGGTCGAGGCTGAGCAAGCCTTCATCGCCAAGCAGCGCGGCGTTGCGATAGACCAGCACACCACCTTTTGACCAAATGTCGAAATGACCGAGCCACAATTGCTCGTTCACCTTGGCCAGCAATTCATAGGCCGGTGCCGATTTTTCTTTGCTCACCCGCACATCGGGCAGGCACAGCAGTTGGAGCACATTGTCATCCGAACGCCAAATCGCGCGCAGTTGATATTTTGCCCAACTTCCTTGAATTTCAACGGAAATTTCTTCGTGGGACTGAGCCTCGAACGGCCAGCCGCGCGCCTCGAACAGCGCCGCAAGCATATCGACCGGCGCCGCATCGTCATTGGCCGAGAAAGCATTAGAACGCGCGCTCATCGCCCTGCGCTCACCGATAGTGTGCTCACCGAAACTGTGCCAATCGAATATGATATCGCGCCGTTAATCATGGTGCGATGGATGGCGTTAGCGCAGACGACTTGCAATCAACCGGGCTTTCAGCGCTGGGGAGAAGTCATTTTGCCTGTTCAAAGCTTGTGCAAAACATTTCAAACTAGGCCGAAACCTACTTGAGCGGCTCCACCTCTTCGCCTTCGGCGCTGGTAAATGTGAAGCTGTCGATGTCTGTCTTCTTCAACGCGGCAACTGCTGTCTGGGCATCGCGCAGACCGTTATAGGGGCCGGTGAGCAGACGGTTTGTTTGCCCCCAAGTAGCAGTGAAGGGTGATTTTCCTGTCAGCGCCTCGCCAGCAGTGCGGCTGATCCGGCGCCAGTCGAATTTAAGCGCGGATTTGTCGCGGCCAGTTGCCACCTGAACCCAGTAGCGTTTGGGAATGACTGGCTTCTTTGGTTCGGCAGCGGGTTTCTGTACCACCGGACGGGCAACCTCTCGCGGCGGCTTGATAGAGAGAATGTCGACAACGCCGGGCTGTACCTCCGGCCCGGTGGTAGGCTTCAAGCTAAAATTGGCAAAGGCATCGGCGACCGATGCGGGCTCCTCTGCCGGTGGCAAAGCAGGTTTCGGTGCAGCCGCATTAGTTGCCTCTGTCTGACCTTTCACCTGCGCCAGATCGAAAATTGATGTTGCCGAGGGTGTGGTCACCGGCGGCAAAGTTGTTTCAGCCAACACCGTTTTGCTATTTACCGAAGTGGCTGTGCTGGCAGTTTGTACCGGCACCGCGCTTGGCGGGGCTAAAGCTGTTACGGTCGGCTGCACCACGGGCAAAGATATCTGCGATTCAGCACCGGCGCTTTTGATGATGGGTGATTGTTCCGGCTTGACCACTTCGGATGCCCGAACAACCGCGCTTGCCGGAGGCATTGCTGGAGCCTTTGGCTCTGCAATTGCAACCTCGACCGGTGTCGGTTCAACTTTGCTGCGCCCACGGTCTGGTCTGCGGCGCTGGCTGGTCGCATCGTCACGCCGACCAAGCGGTTCGCCCTGTGGTTCAAGGCGAGCATCAGCACCGCGCGCCGTCGAAGCATTGCCGCTATATTGCGCAATTTGCGGCGCATCGCGGCCGATCTGGGCTGCGCGGGGGAATATGCCGAGATTGGCCGCGGCAGCCTGCTGCGCCTTGGTCAGACGCGGCATATAGCGCAAGTAAGGTGCAATCCTCGCGGCCATCGTCTGCGGCATCACCGCCTCCGCAATCGCGATTGCTTCGGCTTCATCACCCAAAATCGCGAGTCCGAATGCGCGCGTTCGATAGGAGGGGAAATCCTGCTGCACGATCAGCGGGCTCAATGTTTTTTCAAACGCAGCTTTATTGCCTTGCATGGCGTAGCTCAAGGCGAGGCGTCGGCGCGTTTCATTGTCTTCCTGCAGGCCAAGCGCTTGCTGGTATTGGCCTTGCGCAGAGACATTGTCGCCCACCAGATCATAGGCAAGGCCGCGATCGCCTGAGAGCGTGCCCGCCGAAGCACCGGCAGCCTCTGCTGCATCAAACAACGATAAAGCGTCAAGCGGACGCTGCTTGCGAACATAGGCCGCGGCAAGCCCGATTTTGACGCGTGCATTGCCTGGCGCGAGTTCTTCCGCGCGGCCAAAAAAGCCGATCGCTGCATCAATATCATTGACCTTGATCGACGCATTGCCGGCATCAACCAGCGCACCGACATCGGCGGAATTCCGCGCCAAGCGTTGCAAAGCGTCATTGAGCTCGGAAACACCAGCGGGTGGTAAAGGCTGTACCACCGCGAACGAGCCATCGGACTGCGCAACCGCTGGACCCGCCGCAAAACTGCCCGTCAAAATGGCGGCGCACACAGCGCTTCTGAAAGCGATTTGGCTTAGTCTGTTGATATATGCAGAATTTGCCAATTCCAGCCTACTTTCCTGTCGCCCCACCACCGCGAAAAACATGAAGGGCCGCATTGGCTGCAGCCCTTCATCTTAACCAAGACGGAACAAGCCGTCTTGCGTTCTATTGGTTATTCTGACGGCCTAGGAAACGAGGAATGTTTAGCGCTGAACCGCCACCTTCTTCGCTATCCTCATCTTCATCTTCATCCTCATCCGATGAAGATGAAGATGAGCCGCGCGAGAGATTGGCCATCCGTTCGAACAACGTGCTGCCGGCGCCTCCACCGCCGCTTTCGCCGCCCTCACCGCCAGCAACCAAGCCGCGGCGTTTGCCAGTTTTGACTTGAAGCGGTTGGTCATCATCGGCCAGTTTGTCGGCGTTGAGTAGCAATTCATCCGGCGCGGGGTCTTCGTCGTCAGCTTCGGACGCTCCGGTCAAATCGAGCGTACCCTCATCGCCAGCTGCTTCAGCAACATCGCCCCAATCGTCGTCACTTTGCTCTGCAACGCCGCCATCCTGCCCGGTTGCATCATCCGCTGAATCGTCTGCAGTTTCGGCCAGTTCGAACGCACCCTCATCGTCATACTCATCAGCGATGTTCTGGCGAAGTCCAGCCAAAGGATCGACGATGCCTTCGACATCGCCTTCGTTCTCCTCGTCATATTCGTCGTCATCGCTGAATGCGGACAGGTTCAAAGGAGCCTCATCCGGTTCATTCGTTTCCAACTCTTCGACTTCATCATCTTCGGGCAAATCAAGCACAGGCCGCTTGGGTGCGCGCGAAGTACTCATCGACAAGGAATGAGTCTCGCCGCTTCCATCGACCATGCCGGCACCCGCTTCGATACCGGTTGCGACGACCGACACACGGATCTTGCCGTTTAGATCGGGATTGAACGCCGAGCCCCAAATAATATTAGCGTCTTCATCGACCAGTTCGCGAATATGATTGGCCGCTTCATCCACTTCGAGCAGCTTCATATCGTCACCACCGATGATCGAAATGATGACGCCCTTCGCGCCCTGCATCGACACGCCATCAAGCAGCGGATTGGCAATTGCCCGTTCGGCAGCTTCGAGCGCGCGATTTTCGCCCTCGCCCTCGCCGGTACCCATCATCGCCTTGCCCATTTCTTCCATCACCGATTTCACATCGGCAAAGTCGAGATTGATCAGGCCGGGCATGACCATAAGATCGGTGATCGAGCGCACACCCTGCTGCAGCACTTCGTCTGCCATCTGGAACGCTTCTTTGAATGTCGTTTCCGCCTTGGCGACCAGAAACAAATTCTGGTTGGGGATGACGATCAGCGTATCAACATGGCGTTGCAATTCGGCAATGCCTGCCTCCGCCGCGCGCATCCGGCGAGTGCCTTCAAACAGGAACGGTTTGGTCACCACGCCCACTGTAAGCACTCCTTTGCGCCGCGCCGCTTCGGCAATAACCGCTGCCGCCCCGGTTCCGGTTCCGCCGCCCATGCCGGCCGCAATGAAGCACATGTTCACGCCTTCAAGCGCGTCTTCGATTTCCTGAACGGTTTCTTCCGCCGCTGCCTTGCCCACTTCAGGCCGCGCACCTGCGCCGAGACCACCGGTGATTTCGGGTCCAAGCTGGATCCGCATATCCGCCGCCGCGCTGTTAAGCGCCTGCGCGTCGGTGTTGGCCACGATGAAATCGACGCCTTCGATGTGCGCCGCAATCATATTTGCAATCGCATTGCCGCCAGCGCCGCCTACACCGATAACGGTGATTTTAGGACGAAGGTCATCTGTGGTTGGTGGGCCGATATTGATGCTCATTGGGTGTCCCTCCAAGGGATTTGACGCGAATTAAAAGACTGACTCTTAGTTTGGCACAAAGCGAATCGGGCGTGCATAGGGGAAAACCTCTTATCCACAGTGGTTAACGCGAGGCGCGGCACTTCAGAAATATTCCTTAAGCGCGCGAAACACACGATTGACCATCGCAATGCCTGAAAGTGTAACCGTATTTTGCATGCCGGACTGGATCGAACGGATATCCACGGGAT
>JBATLU010000058.1:0-3920 GCA_049289475.1 Pontixanthobacter sp.
TCTGCGAGAGGATATTTCCAACCTTAATCTGGTCGGTGCCGATGGTATCGGGCTGTTTCGCACCGAATTCCAGTTTCTGGTCTCGGCAAGTTTGCCCAAGCGCGAAACGCAATTGCGGCTCTACCGCGATGTGCTCGACGCGGCGGGCAGCCGTCCGGTCATTTTCCGCACAGTCGATATCGGCGGCGACAAAGCAGTGCCTTATCTGCGGCCAGAAGATACCGAGAATGAAGAGAACCCGGCGATGGGTTGGCGCGCTTTGCGGCTCGCACTCGAACGCGGAGGCCTGCTCAAGGCGCAGGCACGTGCTTTGCTGGAGGCGGCATCGGGCCGCCAGCTCAATGTCATGTTTCCGATGGTTTCTGAGCCATGGGAATTCGACGCTGCCAAGGCAGTGTTTGACGAGCAAGTTGCCTTTCTAACCAAGCAAAAGAAGCAGTTGCCCAATTCGATCAGATACGGCGCGATGCTCGAAGTGCCTGCATTGGCTGAAGTGCTCGATATCCTCATGCCCAAACTCTCGTTCATATCGATCGGGACAAATGATTTGACCCAGTTTCTGTTTGCGGCCGATCGCGCCAATCCGAAACTGGCCGAACGCTATGACTGGCTGAGCCCGGCGATTTTGCGCTTCTTGCGCCGCGTCTCGCTGGCCACAACCGGGCATCAAATCGAACTCGGCGTCTGCGGCGAGATGGGTGGCCGTCAGTTGGAGGCGCTGGCGCTGCTCGGCATCGGAATTCGGCGGCTTTCGATCACACCAGTGTCGGTCGGGCCAATCAAGGAACTGGTGCGGCAAGTCGATCTGGCACAGATTACCGAAGCGATGAACGGCTGGCTGGCCAATCCGCCGGAGAATTTACGCGCCGAGCTGACCCAGTGGGCGAAAGACAAAAGTATAGAAATCGATTGAGTTTGTCGCGCATCGCGCCCGTTTCGGCGGTTTCATTATTGTTCACACGCTTCTGCGCTTGACAGAGCGGTGAGAGACCTCTTCTTCTGGGTCAAAATAAAACATCGGGCGTTTGGAAAAATTGATGAGTGATGAGATCGAGCAATCGGCGAATGAATTACCGTTGGAGGGCGCGGGCCAGCGCCTGATGCGCGCGCGCGAAAAAGCGGGAATGACGATTGAACAGATCGCTGCGGAAACGCGCATTCCTGTCCGCCATCTCGCCGTGATCGAAGCCGGGGACTTTGGTGCTTTGCCAGCGCGAACCTATGCTGTCGGCTTCTCGCGAACCTACGCCAAGGCAGTTGGGCTGAATGAAATCGAAATTGCCGAAATGGTGCGCGGCGAACTGGCAGAATCGAATAATTTTGGCAGCGAGCGCGAAGCAAAATTCGAACCGGGCGATCCAGCGCGTATTCCATCGCGCGGCTTGGCGTGGTTTAGCGCTTTCGCCTTGCTTCTGCTGCTTGCCGGTGCATTTGCATTTTTCCGCGGGTATTTTGTCCCTGGTTCGGGCCCCGGCCCGTTGGTTGAAGATTCTCCGCCTGCGGCAACGGCAACCGCAGCCAAACCCGGTGTTGATGGCCCTGCGGCGGCCAAACCCGATCCGCAAGGCGAAGTCGTTTTCACTTCGCTGGAAGATGGCGTGTGGGTGCGGTTTTACACCGCGTCGGGCGATCGATTGATCGAGAAGCAGCTGACAAAAGGCGAGAAATACACGGTACCGGCGAACAGTGTCGAACCACAAATCTGGACCGGCCAGCCCGAACAATTGACGGTTTCTATTGGCGGGCGCTCAATCGGTAAATTGTCCCAAGAAAGCACGATCCTGCGCGATGTGCCAGTGACCGCGGCCGCCTTGATGGCGCGCAAGAAGCAAAATGACGCGGTGCAAAAAGCCGCGTCAGCGAGCGCGGGAACACCGGCCGCGCAATGATCGCCGCCAATGCGGTCGCGGGGGCAAGCCTTTGTCTCCACGGTTTAGGTAATCCTGCGGCTCGACTTTTTGGCCGAGTTGCTGCAGAAAAATCATGGTCGTTCAGCCTGTGTATGACGTCATAACGTCAATCGGGAGGGGTAATGAGACAGGAGCTTCGAAGAATGATTAGTCAAAAGAGCCGCACTCTATTTGCCGGTTTGGCGCTGTTTGCTGCCATCGGCACATCGATGCCGGCCGTGGCACAAAGCAGCGGTGACGAGGCTCGCCTGCGCAAGATTGAATCCGAAGTCCGGGCATTGCAGCGGCAAGTATTCCCTGGCGGTGATGGCCGGTTTTTCGAACCGCAGATTACCGCTACGCCGCAAACTGGTTCCACCAGCAGCGCGACATCGACCACTGCTGTGACCGATATTCTGATCCGGCTTGACGCATTGGAAGCGCAAATCGCGTCGCTGACCTCGCAGACCGAAGAAAATTCCAACGCCATTATGACGCTGACCCAGCGGTTGGTCGCACTCGAGAACTCCCCTGGAACCGGCAGTGCTGTTGCGGCAACGCCTGCGCCAACTCCGGCTCCTGCGTCCACAGCGACTAAGCCGTCCACCGCAGCTGTAACAACGCCTGCTGTGGCTGTTGCTGCCCCCACGGCTGCGCGGCTCGAAGCGGTGAAGCAGATCGCCAAACCGCAAACCGACGATGCGGCGGATGATGAATATTCCTATGGTTACCGCCTGTGGAACGCAGGCTTCTATCCCGAAGCGCAGCAGCAATTGTCGATGTTTGTCGAAAAATATCCGACCCATTGGCGCGCGACCTATGGCCGCAATCTGCTCGGTCGTGCCTATCTCGATGATGGTAAGGCCAGCGAAGCGGCGCCATGGTTCTTCAAGAATTACCAGACCAATAAGCAGGATGCACGCGCGCCCGACAGCTTGCTGATGCTGGGCGAATCAATGATTGCGCTGAAGGATACAAACCGTGCCTGCATCGCCTTGGCCGAATTTGCCGAAACCTATCCGGCGCTTGCCGCTGGCCGTTTGGCCGATCAATATCAAGCCAATTTGAAGAAGGTAAAATGCAATTGATAGGCCGCTTGATCCGGACTTAACCGAACGGTTCAAGGCAGAGATCGCGCGTCTATCAGGGGCATGTTCCGGCCGATTGGGGCTTGCGGTATCGGGCGGTCCCGACAGCATGGCTTTATTGGCACTGGCCAGCGAACTTGGGCGTGATGCAATTGCGGTCGCCACCGTCAATCACGGCTTGCGCCCCGAAGCGGCTGACGAATGCGCGATGGTTGCCGATGCTTGCGCCGCATGGAGCATTCCCTGCACTATCCTCACGGTCACTCTTGCCAGCGGCAACCTCCAGCAGGAGGCGCGGCGCGCGCGCTATGCTGCGCTGGAAGACTGGGCACGCGGTCAAGGTGTGGGGGTGGTGGCGACCGCGCACCATGCCGACGATCAAGCCGAAACCTTACTGATGCGGCTCAACCGGGGCAGCGGGGTCAGCGGGTTGGCGGGTATTCGCGAGATGCAAATTATTGGCGATGATTACCGCGTCATTCGCCCGCTACTCGGTTTTCGACGCGCCCAATTGCAGGTAATTGCGGCGCAAGCGGGGCTTGCGACGGTCGATGACCCCTCGAACGCGGACGATCATTATGACCGTGTGCGTATGCGCAAGGCTCTCGCGCAAGCGGACTGGCTGGATATGGCGGCGATTGCCCGTTCTGCCTCACATCTTGCCGAGACCGACCGGATACTCGAAGCTCTTGCCGTGGACAAATGGGACCAGCGCGCATTGGTAAGCAAGGGCGAAGTGCGGGTGCCGCAGTCGGGTTGGCTGGATACCGACGCGCGGATGCTCATTCGGGCGATCGCTCACCTGGGTGGAAGCGCCGGTTTCGGTGATGCTTTCAATTTAGCCAGCCGTCTCGCGAGCGGTGGCGGGAAAGGCAATATCGGCGGTGTGCTAATTGAGAAGCGGGCAGATTTCTATCTCTGCCAGCCTGAGCCACCACGAAAG
>JBATLU010000059.1:0-20570 GCA_049289475.1 Pontixanthobacter sp.
CCCTTACCCGTGTGTCACCTCTCGCTCTCCGCTGACTGGCCTGCAGCTTATTTCGCCGGCTTTGGGCCGGTCCTTCGCGGCGCAGCATCCATCAGCTTTTCCTGACAGCCGTAATTGTAAAATTCGCAAAAGCGTGTAACCTTCGAATTTGTGGTATGCACATACTCACTCATCTGGGGGATAAAATTATGTCTTTAAAGCGTGCACTCTTAACATCTGCAGCGATCGGAACAGGCTTTGGTCTCCCATCGCCGGCAATGGCAGGATTCGACCCATATATCGGTGAAATCACGATGGTCGGTTTTAACTTCTGTCCGCGTGGAACCGCCTCAACCAATGGGCAGCTTTTGGCCATTTCTCAAAATTCAGCGTTGTTCTCGCTCCTCGGCACCCAATATGGCGGCGACGGGCGGACAACTTTCGCACTCCCCGATTTGCGGGGACGCGTGCCTATCCACAACGGAACGGGTCCGGGCCTGTCCAACTATTCCATAGGTCAATTGGGTGGAACCGAGACCAACACAATGACCCTCGCGCAAATGCCCCTGCACAATCACGCCGTCAAACTGATGGCCGAGGGTGCTGCGGGCAATACAGCAAACCCGACAAACAATATGATATCGATTTCAACCAACGGCGACAGAGTGTTTGGTCCTGATACGGCAGCCGCCGAAGTTGCGATGAATCCCAAGGCGATTATGGAGTCGAATGCGGGCGGCAGTCTGCCGCAGAACAACATACAGCCTTATCTTGCGGTTAATTTTTGTATCGCCACGGTGGGTGTTTTCCCGTCGCGCAACTAGGCTTGCCGACATAGGATTAGGAAAGGGGAGTATCTTTGAGTGCTCCCCTTTTTTGTGGGTCCGATGGTCCTGGCACTGTCAAAGCGAATACATCAGACCACCCGCCCGTTTTCGCCTTATGCAGCCACATCGTGAATTTGGAAAAGCTGCGCAACATCCAGACAAATAGGCTCAAGGCCACCCCCGGCGAAGTTGCGCTCTGAAGGTACAATCCGAGCACTAACGGGCTTCTGCACCAACGCAGTGACAGCGGTTTAAGGGATCAACACCAAAAGCGCCATTCCGCTAAAACTGTGAACCTCACAGTTCCTTGTCTTCGCCAACTGCCGAAGAGGTTTTCTGCATTACGCTGCGCGCAGATTCGCGCATCATGTATGCAGTTGCCATCGTCTTGGCCTCGGGCGCTGCGAGTTTTTGCGAAAGAAATGCCATTACCCGTTCCAGCGATTCACCAATGACCGCCGCACCGTCCTGATGCTGCGAAAATGGCAAAGCAGAACGAAAATCTTCTTCCTCCGACATTAACTCGGTTAACCAATGAATCACGTCGATTGGCTTTGGCATTACCAATGTTAGCGTAAGGTGCAGCGACGGATGATTATCCAGAGACCGAGGCCAATGCCACATGCCCCGCGGCACGTAGAGCAAATCCCCCGCTGTCAGGATGACAGATTCGTCTGCAGGCAATTGTGGCTGCGGAATAGACTTGGCATCCGGGAATCCTGATATCGCGTTCGGCACACGTTCGCGTTCCCAAAGCCGCCATTCTTTCTCGCCCTCGAGCTGCAATATGAAGACATCCTGCGAATCGAAATGGGCATCAAATGCGCTCGCATCCCGCCCCGCGCTGAAATATGCATTGATAGACATCTGGCATTTCAGATCGGCAAAAAGTGACCTGCAATATGATTTTGCAGAAGGCACAGCATTCTCAATGGCAACAAATACCAAGGTTCCGCCCGGCAGTTGCTCGGCGAGTTGACCTAAAGATTGCGGTTCCGTCCAATTCGCTTTTTTTCTCAGGAAAAAGTCCAGGCTCTCCTGCCGGTCACCTAGGGATTTTTGCAAATATCTAAGATTAGGGCTGCCCAGCTTGGCGTTGAACAATGCGGAAACGAAATCGCTGTGGTTCATGACCACGTCAAATCTGCTGCGGCCACCGCCATCAGCAAAGAAGGGCTGAGCATCCCAATGTTCTTTGAAAAAACGCCCTTCGTCTAAAGGACGAAGTAACCTCGCAAACGAGGTATCTTGATCCGTTGCTCCTGGATCGAAAACAAGTCTTTCCAACAGAATGCTCCCGAGGACCAGGAATCAGTGATACGACACAAACGCCGTCAGAGAGCGGTCAAGCAACAGGAAGGCTTTGCGTCTCGTTGGGTCAAAACGCCAGTGCAACCAGGGACTGGCTGTCGTTTTACTCCAAAATAAAAGAGTTTGCTGGCGGGAAAGGCAGGCTTTCGGCCGCCGTTGCCTCCCAAATAGATAGTCGTGCGGGATTCGGCCCGCCAGCACATTCAAATTAAATTAGCTCGGCGCTTGAAGGAAAGGGTTAAACTCGTTCGGGTCAGGGGAACCCCCTGTCTGAGTATGCTTCACATCCAGAACTTTCAGTTCCGGTTTGACAAACGGCTTTTGCGCGCCATCCGCCTGCTTCTCAATTTCATTTTCCAACGAAAATCTCCAGTTAAAGTTTCAAAGCGACCGTTGATTCGGGTTATAGGCTACATTGGGTGCGCGTCAAACACGGCTTTACGCCATGTTTACCATGCAATGTAAGCTTGAACCGCCCGACAAAGCCGGAAACAAAACCGTCGTAAGGCGCAATCACGCCTCGGCTTTCAACCAGGCTGATAGTTGTCTCAGTTGAAAGAAAAAGATATTTCGGCGGATTGCGGTATCGTCGGTGTTATCGGTTGTATTTTGCTGCGCAGTTTGCTGGCGGGAATATGCTTTCTCGTCTATGATCGACCGGAGCAACTCAGGCAGATCACCAAAGGCCATTGGTTCCTGCATTTGTGTATTTAGGCTGCCGCCTAGAAAGGCACCCATAAATTTGGTTTTCTGCCATTGAATCCGCTCCGGAATACGTCCTTGCATTGCCCGCCGGTGCAAATACCTGCCCATTTCCCGGTGGCGTTTTTCGATGGAGGGTGTCGCAAAAAACTGTTGTAGTAACAGCCGGTCGTACATCGGATAGCGATAATCCATGCCGTAGGTTGCGGCAAAAACCGCTTCGCTTTCAAGCCGGCCAGTTCGAGCCAGGCGGAAACCGGGCGAATTTGCGGCTAGGGTGTTCAGGGTCGTTTCCGAAATGTCCGGAAATGACCATTGCTCAACCTTCGCGGCAAGTCCGCCATCTTCCAGAACTTCGCGCCGGATGCAACTTTGCGCAAAGTGCATCGCGTTGAGTTTCCTGTTGCCGGAATTCTGGTCGGGCGGCGCTTTCAACATCATCTTGCCGAAACGGGCGAGCCGCATTGGCAGCACCCCGGGCAGTTCGTTCAAAGCAGCTCTATAGGCTTTCCGCGCCAACAGTTCAGAGACGAGAAAGCTGGCAAAGCTGGTCACCACTTCATCGCCGCCATAACCGGAAAAAAGCGTCCTGATACCAAGGCTTTGGCCTTGTTCGAAGAATGAAGGCTGATACAGCATCTGCCAATGTTCCGGCGGATGACCGAGCGATCCTAGAGCGCGATGAAAACTATCATCGATCTGCATCATCTCGGGTTTCATCAGAATATGCGTATGCCGAATGTCGCATCTTGCCGCTGTGGCAAGAAGCAGTTCGGGCTCATACTCGGTCGCACACAGGCCAAAGCAGTGAAAATTCTCGCGGCTATGAGGAAGCATGTCGACCAAAGTTGCCGCAATGGACGAGGAATCCAGACCGGCGGAGCTTTCAGCCCCAATAAGAAAAGCGCTTCGCGCGCGCACTTTCACGGCATTATCAAATGCCTCTCGATACTGTTCCACCCATTTTTGATCACGGTGAACGGCGTGGGGGGCGACGAGGTCGAACTGAAAATACTCACGCGGACCCGATGCGGATTCGATCTGCACCATCAAATCATGTGCTGGCGGCAGTTTCCTGACATCGTCATAGGCTGCCTGCGTATGGGCAAAATTAAGCAGCGCAAGAAACAGGACCGTCCATTCGAGATTTGGAGTTAAGGCCAGCCCTTTGATGGTGCGAATGGCGGCCACCGATGTTGCAGCAATGAAATGGCTTTCGGTCAGGTGGTATAAAAACGGTTTGGCACCGATACTGTCCCGCGCGCAAAAAGTTTCATGCCGCTCCGGATCATAGATGATGAAGCTAAAATCACCCTCAAGCCGGGTGGCGCAATCCCGTCCCCATTGCCGGTGCGCCGCCAGCACAATCTGGGGGTCGGTGAGCGTTGGATGGTGCTCAATCTTGAGCGCCGCGCAGAGCTCTTGGCGATTATCGAGCCTGATCCAGCTTGCGATCACCCGCCCGGTTTCATCGCATATTTCCGGTGCTTTTTCATGCAGTGATTCGGGCGTGTTA
Organism: Pontixanthobacter sp.; assembly: GCA_049289475.1. Classification (GTDB taxonomy): domain Bacteria; phylum Pseudomonadota; class Alphaproteobacteria; order Sphingomonadales; family Sphingomonadaceae; genus Pontixanthobacter. Next base: position 4,336 of record JBATLU010000059.1, read on the forward strand.
TGCCACGTTGCTTGCGCGATGATCGCCCGGTCATCTTGCCACAGCCCTGTTACATCGGCTTGCGAATAGGGCATTAGCGCCCCGAGCAACGCCTCTCCGCTCGCATAATTCTGCGGAACATCGCGCGAGCCGCGCATGATGATAGCTGCGAACATTTTACGTCAATTTACAGCGGTGACCAGTTCTTTGTTGAAGAGTTCCTCGACAAATTCCGCGATCACATCTTCCACGTTATCGAACCCGCTTACGTCAAATTCTTCACGCACACGCTCGGTAATCTCGCCAAGCGTGGCGGGTTTTTCCAGGCTCGCCCAGATATGACTGCCGCTTCCGGTCAGTGCGAAATAGGAGCCGCTTTCAATATCCATCATGACGGTTTCACCGTCCATATCGGTAGCGATGACCTGATCTCCGCGTTTCAGCTTCATTGTTGGCGTGATCGAGCTTTTGGTCATATCCTGACTTCCTCTAAATTCTGGGCATCGGGTGAAAGGCGCTTACGCATTCTCTCGTTGTTGATGGTCATTTGAAAGAATTGTGTCCAACAAGCTATCTATCTCAAACCCTTTTTTGGGGCGCAAGATCTGAAATACCGGTGTGTTCGAGGCAATAAGGGCAAGACGCCGGAGATAATCCACTTCTAGCCCAAGAGGGCGCAAATATTCCGGGCGGTAGACATTGTTGCGCAAAACTGTGAATTTCTCGGCGCCGTCGACTGACCTGATGGATACGTCGGCAACGTCATCAGGCACAAGCCAATAGAACGCGCGAACCGATTGCGGTGTGGCACAATGGGCCGAGCCAAGAGGCAGATTGAATTTGGCGTCTGTGCTGCGAATACGACTAAGGCCTGATGTATCTATTCCGAGTTGCCGAGCAGTTTCCTCCCACAGTTTCGCGCGCGCCATTCCGGGAAGAACAAATCCTTGCGCATCCAGCGGGCAGACATCATCAGCCAAAACACGCAAGCCGCGCTGCATCATTGCGATGGCAGTTGTGGATTTCCCGGCGCCTGTATCTCCGATGCACATTATGGCACCGTCCTGTTTCTCTGTGACGATAGCATTGCCATGGATCACAACATGACCGCGCTGCATCAAAATTGCCCCAAGTCCTGAGCCGAGCAAGAAAAGGCGGACTTCATCGTCCTCGATTCCTGGAGCGCGCTCATAGGCAATCGAGCGCCCGTCCGTAATCTCCATAGATAGTATTTCGGGGATATTGAGCCACAAGTACCCAGTGCTACCATCAAGATAGGTGCGGATATTCCCAGGGTCGCTTACCTCCGGCTGGCGGTTTAAGCCCCGCCGGATGATAATGTCAGTTGCTGCATTATCGCTAAGGGTTTGCAATTCGGGGAAAAAAATATCGCTTTGAACATTCATGTCATAGACGCGAAATGCTCGGCGAGCGTGCGCTCTAGCAGCCGTCATGCTTGCTACAAATTCTCGACATGAAAAATTCGATGTTCGGCCCCAAATACCAGATACGACAAACCGCTTTCTCGGTTTGTCAAAAACCAGTAACCGCTTAGCAGAATGCGGTATGTTCGGAAACCTTGCTTTGTTGTGTTGCGAAAGTTTCGAAGCGCAACCCGACTGCCCATCTCCACTCTTGCTTTGACAGGACTGGTTTGGTGGCTCCTATGGCCTGCACGGCTGGCCGTATTGTTCTTTACATTGCGGCGCCTTGCGCCGCTCTATGGGCGTGATAACGGCGTAAATGCTGCTGTTCCGATTGCCTCACCAGATGATATTTTCCGCGCGCAACATTTTGGTCGAGCGATGACACTTGCCGCAAAATACAGCCCAGCTGCAGCCAATTGTTACCCGCAAGCATTAGTCGCCCGCCTGTTGCTGCGTGCAGCGCGCCTTCCTCACGGACTTTTCTTTGGCCTTAAGCGCGACAAGCAATCGGATATGATGGAAGCCCATGCGTGGGTCATGGTTGGCCCGATTGCCGTGTGTGGTGGCAGTAGCTTTGAAACCTATACTGTCGTCCGCTGCTTCATTACCAACAGGCGCGATTTGGCGGGATAATTTGATGGCAAAAATTTCGGATTTGTCGGATTTGTCGGATTTGATAGCCACCGCGTTCCAAAGCTAACACGGTCGATCTGCCTCAGTCCCGCTCCTTCAATCCGTGAAGTTCAAAAATCACAATCAAGGGTGCTGACTTTACGGAACGATGATTGGGTCTCAGCGCAGCAGCGCCACCTCCAAGATATGAGCCTGCACGATCTTAGGCATGCGCTTCCATCACGACGCGGGTCAGATCGTCCAATTTTTTCTCGAAGATATTTGCAATTGCTTGCTGCTCTGGCAAATTTCTGAACTGCCCTTAGAACGTCCTGAATATTCAATCAGGGGAACTATTATGAAACTGTCGTCCTTGTTGCTGTGCACCAGCCTGTTTGCGCTCCAGCCATTGCTTGCTGCCACCGCTCATGCCGAGGATGCCGGTTCTGCTACCGATGCGGCGGGTAAAGGTGAGACCCCCGAATGGGACGTATCTGCTCCGGCAGGGGCGATGATCAAACAGATCCCGATCAAGACCGACGAAGGCACATGGATGGATGTCGATCTCTCGCCCGACGGGAAGCGGATTGCCTTTTCATTGCTGGGCGACATTTACATTATGCCAGCTGGCGGCGGCGACCCGACCCGCATTGCGGAAGGGATGGCGTGGGAAGTGCAGCCGCGCTTCTCGCCGGATGGCAGCCGTATCGCCTTTACGTCGGACCGGGGCGGCGCCGACAATATCTGGATTATGAATTCGGATGGTTCGGATAAGCAGCAAGTAACTAAGGAAGATTTCCGCCTGCTCAACCAGCCAAGTTGGAGCCCCGATGGCGAATTTATTGTCGCCAAGAAGCATTTCACCACCGGCCGTTCGCTCGGTACGGGCGAGGTGTGGATCTATCATGTTTCGGGCGGCGGCGGGGTCAAGTTGGTCGCGCGTCCCAACGAGACGCACCAGAAAGAACTGGGCGAGCCGATTTACGCGCCCGATGGCAAATCGGTCTATTACACGCGCAACAACACGCCGGGGCCGATCTTCGAATATGCGCAAGATTCGACACAGGGCATTTTCGAGATTGACCGTTATGATCTGGAGAGCGGCGAGATAAATACTGCCGTATCAGGCTTTGGCGGCGCGGTGCGTCCGACGCCATCGCCGGACGGGAAGAGCATTGCCTTCGTCCGGCGTGACAAGGATCAGAGCGAGCTATGGGTCAAGGATATCCTCTCCGGCACAGAGCGGCGGATTTACGGCAAGCTAGACCTCGATGTGCAGGAAACCTGGGCTGTGACCGGTGTCTATCCCAATATGGACTGGACGCCCGATAGCAGCGCGATTGTGTTCTGGGCGGGCGGCAAATTGCGCCGGGTCGGTGCAGATGGATCGGGCGAGAGGGTGATCCCTTTCAGCATCAACGACACGCGCGGCGTGGCCGATGCGCCGCATCCGGTAATCGAAGTGGCACCTGACAGTTTCACCACGCATATGGCGAAATTCGCCGCGATTTCGCCCGACGGGCGGACAATCGTGTTCGAAACATTGGGCAAACTTTACACCAAGCCGGTGGCTGGCGGTGCGGCCAAACGGCTGACATCGGGCACGGACAGCGCGGTTGAGGCATTCCCTAGCTGGTCCCCCAATGGATCGAAAATTGCCTTCGTTCGCTGGACCGATCAGGGCCTCGGAACGATTGTTACGCGCGATGTCAGCAGCGGGGCCGAGCGCATTATCACCAGCCAGCCGGGCCATTACGCCGAGCCGCGTTTTTCTCCCGACGGAACACTGATTGCCTTTGAAAAGCGCGCAGGCGGCTATCTGACCGCGCCCGAATGGTCGGAGAATGAAGGCGTATACGTTGTCTCAGCAACGGGCGGCACACCCAAGCTGGTGTCGCGCGCCATGGGCAATCCGCAGTTTGGCGAAAATTCGGACCGCCTGTTTATGGTTGGCCGTGAGGGCGGCGATCTGGCGCTGGTCTCGACCGATTTGAACGGTGAGACAAAACGCATCCATGCAACCGGCGAGTTGGTCAGCGATTTCTCGGTCGCGCCCAGCGGCAAATTCCTCGCTTTCCGCCAGAACTATGAAGTGTTTGCGATGCCGATGATGCCTGGCGGGCAAGCGGTCTCGGTCGGCCCAAAGGCAAGCGCGCTGCCGGTGGTCAAGGCAAGTTCGGGTGGGGCCGATTACATCGGCTGGTCGCGCGGCGGCAATCAACTTAATTGGAGCATGGGGCCGGTGGTCTATTCTGCATCACTTGCGGATATGTTCCCCGCAAGCCCGGGCGAGGATAAGAAATTTACCCCGCCCACAAGCGGCGTTTCGTTGGCGATGACACAGGTTGCGGCGAAACCGAGTGGCACCGTGGTTTTACGCGGTGCGCGTATTCTGACCATGAAGGGAGATAGCCTCGGCGCGATTGAAAATGGCGTGATTGTCATCGAGGGCGACCGGATCAAAGCCGTTGGTCCTGCGAGTTCGGTTGCGGTGCCCGGCGGCGCGACCATCGTCGATGCCACCGGCAGGACAATCATGCCGGGCATGGTTGATGCGCATGCGCACGGTCCGCAAGGGGTAGGCGATTTGGTGCCGCAGCAGAACTGGTCGCTGATCCAGAATCTGGCGCTGGGGACGACTACGATCCATGATCCTTCGTCGCGCGCGAGCATGATTTTCTCGGCCTCGGAACGTCAGCGTGCAGGCCTGCTGCTGGGTCCGCGTATCTTTTCGACCGGAGAGATTATTTACGGCGCAAAATCCCCCGATGTTTATGCGGAGATAAACAATTATGACGATGCGCTCGCGCATATAAGGCGGATCAAGGCGCAAGGCGGTGTCTCGGTCAAGAATTACAACCAGCCGCGGCGTGAACAACGCCAGATGGTTGTGCGCGCAGCCGCGGCGGAAAATATGCTGGTGGTGGCCGAAGGTGGGTCGCTGTTCGGGATGGATATGAATCTGGTCGCCGATGGCAATTCGACGCTGGAACATAATGTGCCGGTCGATGTGTTCTACGAAGATGTGCTACAATATTTCAGCGAAAGCGGATCGAATTATACCCCCACGCTGGTGGTGACATATGGCGGGCTCGCGGGGGATCCTTATTGGCGGCAGGCGACCGATGTCTATGACAACCCGCTGCTCGTCCACACGCCGCCGCAGCAATTGCTTGCCGAAACCGGACGGCGGGTCAAAGCCCCGGAATGGGCATTTGTAGATGACAATAACGCGCGCGAGGCCAAGAAACTCGCTGCGCGCGGGGTCAAGGTGTCGATCGGCGCGCATGGGCAGCAGGCTGGCATCGGGTCGCACTGGGAATTATGGAGTTTTGTGCGCGGCGGGATGACCCCGGCCGAGGCACTGCGTGCAGGCACGATTGTTCCGGCGCAATCGCTCGGGATGGACCGCGATATCGGCAGTCTCGAGGTTGGCAAGCTGGCCGATCTTGTCGTTCTCGATGCCGATCCGAGCGTGGATATCCGCAATTCGGACAAGATCGCCCAAGTGATGCTCGGCGGTCACCTGTATGATGCGAAGACCATGAACGAGGTCGAGACGGGAACAGCCACGCGGCTGCCCTATTGGTGGGAATAGTATTGGGCTGAATCGGTTTTGTTCCGGAAGGCAGGGCAGGCGGATGGCACATCCGCTTGCCCCCTTTGCCCCGCGGGACTAGAGGCGGGAAATGACTGATAAGAAAAACGATCACGAGCTTTCGGGGCGCAAATTCTATCGTGCCGGTGAAGAAGCCAAATTCACCGAAACCGCCCCCGAGAGTACCCCGCAAACCGAACATCCGGCCTATAAGCTGGCTTTCCGCGACACGGAATTTATGCTCCGTGATGAATTGCGTCCGGTGCGGTTCCAGCTTGAATTGCTCAAGCCGGAAATGCTGCTCGATGAAGCGCGGGTTGGCTCTACCTTGGTGATGTATGGGTCTGCACGCATCCCTTCACCTGAAAAGGCTGAAGAGCTGGTTGCCAATGCGGCACCCGAGAAAAAGGCCGTGGCGCAGCGGCTGGCAGACAAGGCCAAATATTATCAGGAAGCCTACAATCTGGCCAAGATGGTCAGCGAAAAATCGATCATCGAAAATGGCGAGCGGCAATTCGTGATCTGCTCTGGCGGCGGCCCGTCGATCATGGAAGCGGCCAACCGCGGCGCATCTGACGCAGGAGCCGAATCAATCGGGCTCAATATTATCCTGCCGCATGAACAGGCACCCAACGCCTATGTGACACCCTATCTGTCGCTCAATTTCCACTATTTTGCGCTGCGCAAAATGCACTTTTTGTTGCGTGCGCGGGCAGTGGCGGTGTTCCCCGGCGGCTTCGGCACATTCGATGAATTCTTTGAGCTGCTGACGCTAATCCAGACCGGCAAGATGAAGCCGATCCCGATCATGCTGTTCGGCAAGGAGTTCTGGAACCGCGTTGTCGATTTGGAGGCCCTGGCTGACGAAGGCACGATCAATCATGATGACCTGAAACTGTTCCACTGGTGCGAAACAGCCGAAGAGGCATGGGACCACATCGCCGAATTTTACGAACTGGAACGTTAAGTTCAACCAATTCGCCAAGGCGGATAGCGGCGGTCTTCACCAGCCTGATAAAAGCATATCTGGTTGCCGCTTGGGTCGGTGATCCAGCTTTCGCGCCAGTTCCAGCTTTGATCTTGCGGGGCGGGGCAGGCGATGCCTTTTGCGCTTAACTGGCTGGTAAAGGCGTCCACATCAAGGCATTCGAAATAGATTCCGGTGCCGCCAACCGCGCCATGATCGGTCGAGATTGACAGTGTCGCGCCGCCCTGGCTTTCAAACCGAGCATAGCCGTTGGATGGGCTATCGACGATCTGCATCAGGCCGAGCGCAACATAAAATGCCACTGCCTCCTGATAATCGAGTGCGGGCAAGGTGATCTGATTAAGGCGGGGCTCACCGGTCAAATCCATCCGCACCGCCTGATGGCCAAGCGGGCCAGCCTTTGCGCCAAAGCCAGGCGCATCGTGTAGCGCAAGTCGCACGAATTCGCGTGCGCGCGCCACTGAATTCTCCAGATTCAGCCCGAAGCCGAGGAAGGTCGCGATCGCGCTCGACAGGGTGCAGCCGGTTCCGTGCGTGTGGCACGTGTCAATTTTGGGCGCTGACCACACGACATCGGATGCCCCTGGCCTGATGAGCCGGTCGATCGCATCGCTGCTCCCAGCATCGCCGCCCTTAGCCAGATAGTCGATCCCGCGTGCCGCCATGGCCTCATCGCCATTCAGCGCTACCAGTTCGGCGATGTTCGGCGTTGTCAGAGTGGCGAGTGCCATGAGCCGTTCAAAAGCAGCGATTGTCGCAGCATCAGCCAGCACTGATCCGCTGGTGGTGACCATGACCGGATCGAACACCACAGGCCCGCGAAAATCCTGCAATTTGTCGGCGACGAGTTGTGCAATCTCGGCTGAACCGAGCATCCCGATCTTCACTGCATCGACGCAGATATCATTCACACAGGCATCGATCTGTGCGCCGACCATCTTCGCGCTCAATGTCTCTACGGCATGCACACCCAGTGTGTTCTGCGCGGTAATCGCAGTAATCGCGGTCATTGCATAACCGCCGAGCATGGTAACGGTCTTGATATCAGCCTGAATCCCCGCGCCGCCCGAACTGTCCGATCCGGCGATAATCAGGATGCGGGGCGGTTTGCAGCTCACCCTTCGAACTTGCGGTCGCTGCTGGGCGGGAATTTGTCGTGCAGCTTCTTCGCGCGGGTCGGGCGGTCCATCAATTCGCCGCCGCAATTGGGGCAGATGTCATCGACCGCATCGGCGCAATCGGCGCAGAAGGTGCATTCAAAGCTGCAAATGAATGTGCCGGGTGCTTCGGCGGGTGTGTCGCTGCCGCAGCGTTCGCAATCGGGCCGCATTTCCAGCATCAGGCAGCATCCCGCACAGCATCGCAAATCCGGCCGACAATGCGGTGGACCTGCGCTTCGTCGTCACCTTCTGCCATCACGCGGATAACCGGTTCGGTGCCAGAAGGGCGGATGACCAGACGGCCAGTTCCCTCGAGTTTCTTTTCCGCCTCGGCTATCACCGCTTTGACTGTTTCGTTTTCGAGCGGCGCTCCGCCTTCATAACGGACATTCCTTAGCAATTGCGGCACCGGATCGAACAGATGCATCAACTCGCTCGCCTTCTTGCCCGAGCGGACCAGGCTGGCAAGCACACGAAGCGCTGCTGTGGTGCCGTCGCCCGTGGTGGCATAGTCGAGCATGATCATATGCCCCGATTGCTCGCCGCCGACATTATAGCCGCCTTCGCGCATTTTCTCGAGCACGTAGCGGTCGCCGACCTTCGCGCGTTCCAGCTTCAAACCTTGCGAGACCATATAGCGTTCGAGCCCCAGATTGCTCATCACGGTGGCGACAATGCCGCCGCCGCGCAGATCGCCGCGCTCGTGCATGCGGGTTGCGATTAATGCCATGATCTGGTCGCCATCGACGGTCGCGCCGGTTTCATCGACCACGATCAGCCGGTCGGCATCACCATCGAGCGCGATTCCGATGTCAGCACCTTCCTCGACCACTTTTGCCTTGAGCGCATCGAGCGAGGTGGAGCCGACGTCTTGGTTGATGTTGGTGCCGTTGGGGGTGACGCCCAGAGTAATGACCTCCGCGCCCAGTTCCCAGATGGCTGACGGGGCAACCTGATAGGCTGCACCATTGGCGCAATCGACCACGACTTTTAACCCGTCGAAACGGATCTCGCTTGAAACAGACTGTTTGACCGCATGGATATAGCGTCCGCGTGCATCTTCGATCCGGCGAGCGCGGCCAACTTTGGATGCTTCAACCAGCACCTGTTCGCCCATGATCGCCGCTTCGATCGCAAGCTCGTCTTCATCGGAAAGTTTGAACCCGTCTGGCCCGAACAGCTTGATGCCGTTGTCTTCATAAAGATTATGGCTGGCGGAAATCATCACCCCCATATCAGCGCGCATTTCGCGGGTCAGCAACGCGATAGCCGGGGTGGGCAGAGGGCCGGTCATGATCACATCCATCCCGACGCTGGTGAAGCCGGCGACCAAAGCGCTTTCCATCATATAGCCCGAAAGGCGGGTGTCCTTGCCGATCACCACCCGGTGCCGGTGATCGCCGCGCATGAAGTGGCGGCCCGCCGCCTGGCCCACGCGCATCGCGATCTCGGCGGTCATTACCCCTTGGTTGGTGCGTCCGCGGATTCCGTCGGTGCCGAAAAACTTGCGTGCCATCTATTTATTCTCGCTATCGAAATGTCTCGCGCTAGCCGCGCATATTTGCCACGGGCTTCTGACGCGATTAAGCCCGAAAGGGAAGGGGCAGTTGACCTCAGGGGGTATGAATTGACAGGCGAAAACCAACAACCCATCGAACTCATGTCGATCAGGCTGCCTGTGTGGTGGACGTTTGGCGGGCTGGTTGCTGGCCTGGTGCTTGGTTTGATCCTTGCCGAAACCGGGTCGTTTGAACCCATTTCACAATTCACCAATCTGCTTGGCACACTGTGGCTGCGCGCGCTTCAAATGACGATCATTCCGCTGGTGGCGGCTTTGCTGGTGCTGGGAATATCACAAATGGCGCAGGCCGCGAAAGCGGGCAAGGCCGCGCGCACGATGCTGGCACTAATGTTCGGTATCTTGCTGCTGAGCGGTCTTGTCTCGGCCCTGCTTATGCCGGCATTGCTGGCAATCTTTCCAATTCCTGAAGCGGCGAGCGCCATGCTGGTTGCACCCAATGCCGAAGCGCAACAGGTGCCCGGCATCTGGTCGTTCCTCGAATCTTTGATTGCGCCCAATGTGATCGCGGCAGCGGCAGAAACGGCGATGTTGCCGCTGACGATATTCTTCGCGCTGTTTGCCGTGGCCATTGCCAAATTGCCGCAGAGCCAGCGCGATACGATGATCGGTTTCTTCCATGCACTCGCCAATGTGATGCTGGTTATTATCGGCTGGGTATTGTGGCTCGCACCGCTCGGCGTTTTTGCATTGGCACTGGGGGTCGGCGCGCGCAGCGGCGGCGGGGCCTTCGCCACTCTGGCGCATTACATTCTGACCGTTACTGCGATGGGTACCTGCGTGCTATTGGGCAGCTATTTGCTCGCAATATTCGGAGCGCGAATGTCGCCGCTCAAATTTGCGCGCGGGATGGTGTCGTCGCAGGCGGTAGCCATTTCCACGCAAAGCTCGCTCGCCAGCCTTCCCGCGATGCTCGATAGCGCCAAGCGGCTCGGTGTGCGCGATGCGGCTGCGGATTTTGTGCTGCCGCTGGCGGTGGCAATTTTCCGCGCGACCAGTCCGGCGATGAATATGGCGGTCGCGATTTATGTTGCTTATCTGACCGGTGTGCAATTGAACCCTGCGGTATTGATTGCAGGCATAGCGGTCGCATTTATTATCAGCGTCGGCTCTGTCAGCCTGCCCGGTACGATCAGCTTTGTCGTTTCGGTTGGGCCGATTGCCTTGGCAATGGGTGTGCCGGTGGAGCCACTGGCATTGCTGGTGGCGGTGGAAATGCTTCCCGATATTATGCGGACGGTTGCCAATGTAACAATGAATGTTGCCGTAGCCGCGACCGTTGATCGCAAGACAGGCAGTTAGGCGTTCCCGGAAAGCTTCGAGTTTATTGAAACGGAATTCTCGTCTAGGCGTTAATCCAATGAGCTGACGATTCGATTAGACAGACCAAGATCAGATAAGGAATATCATCATGGCATTTTCACTACCCGCATTGCCCTATGCAGATACCGCGCTCGCCCCGGCTGTTTCGGCTGAAACGTTGTCGTTCCACCACGGCAAGCATCACCAGGCCTATATCGACAAGACTAACGCCGCGATTGATGGCACCGATCTGGCCGACAAGCCGATGGAAAACGTCGTTGCAGCGGCGCGCGGCACCAATCAGGGCCTGTTCAACAATGCAGCGCAGAGCTGGAACCACGCGTTCTACTGGCATTCAATGGCCGCAGAGAGCGGAACGCCATCGGGCGAACTGACCGCGATGATTGATGATGCATTCGGATCGCTTGACGCCTTGAAGCAGCAGCTTGCCGATCGCGGCCTTGGCCATTTCGCCAGCGGCTGGGTGTGGCTTGCAGAGAAGGGCGGCAAGCTCTCGATTGAAGAAACCCATGACGGCGATACGTTGGCCGATAGCGGTTTCAATCCGCTGCTGACCATCGATGTGTGGGAACACGCCTATTATCTCGACCATCAGAATGCGCGCCCTGCCTATTTGAAGGCGGTGATCGAAGGGAAGCTCAATTGGGCCTTCGCATCGGAAAATCTGGCGCGCGGAACGGTTTGGAAATTCTAGACCCTACCTGATAAAAGTTTGAAAATGGCCCGCTCCGGTTACTGCTGGGGCGGGCTTTTCATTGGCTGACGAGGACTGCTATCCAAACGTTTCGGTTGAGGCCCCGTCGTCTGAACCCATGGCTGATATATTGTTGGAAAATAGCGGTTCCCCGAAGACAAATCCGATCAGATTGGGTCTGCCAACGTGGTCGAAAAAAGCGGTCAGAGTCAGCAAGATTGGCACCGATAGCAGCGCGCCGAACACCCCCCAAACCCATGAGAAATAGCTGAGTGCGATCAGAATCATAACCGGATTCATGGTGAACCGGGCGCCCAGTATCGATGGCGTAATGACATTCGATTCGACCGTATGCAGCCCAAGATATGCTGCGGCCGGGATCAGCCCGAGGACCAGCGTCTCTGCAGTTCCGATGCCGAAAAGGGTCAGCAATGCAGCCATGCAAAGCGGCCCGATATAGGGCAGAAAATTGAGCAGCGCGGCGAGCCCGCCCCACATCACCGGCGCTTCCACACCCATCGCCCAGGCACCAAGCGCAACGACGATACCGACACACAAATTAATCCACGAGACAGTAAGAATATAGGCTGCGACACGGTCTTGCACATCGCGCATGACCCGCGCAGCTTTGATGCTGGTTCCGGCAGATGCGCGATCAAACAGCAGATGACGACGCATGCGAACGCGCGCCTCGATCATAAAGAAAGTCATCAGCAGGGTCAGCAGAACTTCGATCAGCAGGCTCGGGGTGGCAAAGGCCAATTGCTGAATTACCGAAGGGCTTGCCAGCACCACTTCACGCGCGCCCGATTGTCCCATCAGAATCGAGACTTGCTCGTTTGCCATCGCCAGCCAGGCAAATTCGTCGCGTAAATCGGCAAACCGATGGCCGACGTTTTCGGCCATCGCGGGCACCCGGTCGAACAAATCGACAGCGGGCTGGAGGATGAGCCCGAGCGCCAACAACAGCAGTGCAAACAAAGTCAGCAGCGCGATCAGCGAGGCCAGGACATTTGGAACACCCCAGCCCGCCAGACGATCCGCAAGGGGTGAAAGAATGATAGTCAGGATAAGCGCGGTGGTGAGCGGCAGAAACACCACCGAGCCAATCGACAGCACAAATGGTAGCGCAAGGAAGAGCCCGATACCGATCAATAGCACCAGCGCTGATATCAGGCGCAATTCCTGTTGGGCAAAGGCCATCCTCTGACCAACTGCAGCCGCGTTGAATGTTACGTTGTCGGCTGATTGTGCTTGCGGGTTCTCTGGATGGACAATCATAAATGGTTATCTGCCTGTAACCATTGCGTGCCGCAAGACACCCATTTTAAGACAAGAACGGATTAAACGCGCACCGATACACCGCGCCCGGCAGAGACCTCGTCGAGTTCTTCCAGTATTGCGCGGTGAGCAGAAGCATCGTCGGTTGATCGTTGCGGTATATCCCCATCTTCCAGCATGGAGGATAGAGCGGCGCGGGCGCGCCCGACACGGCTTTTGATTGTGCCAACTGCGCAGCCGCAAATACTCGCCGCCTCTTCATAGGAAAAACCGCCAGCGCCGACCAGCAGCAGCGCCTCGCGCCGCTCTGGCGGCAGCGTCAGCAATGCGCGGTGCATATCGGACAAATGGATCGGCTCCTCCTGTCCGGCTGGCGCGGTCAGGATGCGTTCGGCCACGCCTTCGTCATATTCGCCGCGGAAACGGTTCCGGCGCATATCAGTGAGGTATGCATTGCGCAGGATCACAAAGGTCCACGCTCGCATTGATGTTCCTGGTTCGAACCGGTCCTGCGCTGCCCAGGCTTTGAGCATCGCCTCTTGCACCAGATCATCGGCCATGTCCGGACGTCCGCAGAGGCCGCGGGCGAAGGCGCGCAAATGCGGGATGACTTCGGTCAACTCTCTCTTGAATGCGGCTTTTTCAGCGGCCGTGCGCTCTGGGTGGCTCATCAAGCCCGTTCATCCCCGCCAGATTGCGAGGGATCATCCAGCTGTGACAGCAAATCCTTGAAACTGTCGGGCAGAGGTTCATCCACTACCGAATTGTAAAGTTGGCGCAGCCCGTTGGCCCATTCGGGTGATTTCTTAGCTGCGTCTTTCGCAGGCTTATTGGAGATTTCCGATTTCATCGAATTCGCCGGACCTTTTCCGATTTGAGACTGCAATTCCATGTTCCGCCGATTACCCGAGGTAGAAGGTTGATAGTTCAGTTTACGTGAAATTGGAACGAAGTGGCTAGTCTTTGGTTCCCTGCTCATAAGCTTTTCCCGAACCAGCCGATTGGGCTATCGGGAAAATGCGCAAATCGCTTGGCGGATTTCTGGGTTGGCGTAATGCGCCTGCTTCGGTCCCGATAAAGGAACATCACTTGGCACAAGAGCCAATCCGTGAACGAAGTGCCAGCAGATTATTGATGCGGTATCCCCGGGCCGTGCCGCTGCTGATATTCTTACTCGTTTCGGCAATTACGAGCCTGAGCGTTTATGCAATCGAAAATGGTGAGCACAAACGCGAACGCGCCGAATTGCGTGAAAGAGCACAGGCTGTCGCTTCTGCGCTGGAGCGGCAAAATGGAATGACAACCGCCTATCTGCGTGCAGGTGCCGCGCTGTTCAGTACGGTGGATCAGGTAACGCCCGAACTGTTCGACCGTTTCACCAATACGCTCGTTGTCGACGGCGATGGCCGGGCAACCGAGGGTCTTGGTTGGGCAACACGCCTTCGACCCGAAGATGCGGCAAGTTTTGAGAGTGAGTATCTGGCAACGACCGGGATCAAAATCCTGGTTCATCCCCGCTATACCAGCGACGCTGATCAAATACTGCCGGTCACTTTTCTCAGACCCGAATCAGATCGCAACCGCCTCGCCTTGGGTTTCGATATGTATTCCGAGCCAATCCGGCGTGAAGCAATGGATGAAGCGGCCACTCAGGAGGAGCCGGTGGTCTCGGGCAAGCTGGTATTAAAGCAAGAGGGCGCTGGGTCTTCCGCCGGATTCATTGTGTATATGCCGGTTTTTCAGTCAGGCCGTTCACCCAAGAGGCTGAAGGGTTTTATCTATTCCCCGATCAATGCGGAACATTTTGTCAATTCTGCGCTGGCTTTGGAAGCGCTCGGCGGCAAGGGGCTTCGGCTGTTTGATCGTGAGATAGCGCCCGATCGCCTGCTGGTTGATCTGCCGCCAGGACAAAGGACTGGCAACACGGTGATCGAACCTGTCACGATCGGCAATCATGAAATGGTCTTGGAAGTCGAATCCGCACGCGGCAATGCGTTGTCGGCATTATCGCTGTTGACCTTGCTTTTTGGGATTTTGGTTGCCAGCCTGTTAATAGTGCTGGCCCGGATGCTTACGAGGCAGGCGAAGGAAGATTCTGCCACGTTGGCTTTGCTTGAAGAGCAGAATTCGATCCGCGATTCGCTGACGCGCGAGCTCAATCACCGGGTCAAAAACACGTTGGCCAATGTTCTTTCGATTATCTCTCTAACCAGGCGCAGAGCGAAGTCACTCGATGATTTTGCCGACAATTTAGACGGTAGAATTCGTGCGCTTTCCGCAACGCATGATCTGCTGACCCAATCGGAATGGGGGGCCACCCCGATAAGGGCTTTGATAGCGGCAGAACTGGCGCCCTATGCCCAGCAATCGGACCAGATATTGGATATGCGCGGGCCCGATGTTGAACTGGCCCCGAGCGATGCCTTGTCACTCGGGCTCGCCATCCATGAACTGGCGACAAATGCGGCCAAATATGGTGCTCTCAGCCAGCGCGGTGGTTCGGTGCAGGTGCATTGGGAGAAAGCCGGAGACAATTTTGTCCGCTTGAATTGGGCGGAATCGGGCGGCCCTACCGTATCAGCGAATCGTATGGGTGGATTCGGAACAAACTTGATCGAAAAAATTGTGGCACATGAATTGCGTAATCCGGTTGACTTAAATTTCGCGCCCGACGGGGTGACATGCAGCTTGACTGTGCCGGTGCGCAAGCCGAAAAATTTTGCCATCCGCGCTGCCGGATGACGCATCAATCGCGAAGTAATGCGCTAGGCTTGCACAAGCGGCTGGCTGGATCCGAAGAACAGAGCTTGACTGATCGCGATGCGTACATTGGCCTCTTGAAACGGCTTGGTCACAAGATAGGTTGGCTCGGGCCGGTCTCCAGTTAGAAGCCGCTCTGGATAGGCTGTGATGAAGATCACCGGCACAGTACCGATCGCGAGTATGTCATCGACAGCATCTAGACCCGATGAGCCATCGGCCAGTTGTATGTCCGCCAAAACAAGTCCTGGGGTGCGCTCGGCAACAATCTCAGCCGCTTGACTGCGCGTTGCTGCGGTCCCGCAGATTTCATGGCCAAGCGCTGTCACAATGTCTTCTAGCTGCATCGAAATCAGCGGCTCATCCTCGATAATCAGCACGCTGGTTGCAGCCTCACCATCGATTGTGGTGATCGCCTCACGAACAAGCGACTCAACGTCTCTTTCGGAAATATCGAGTATTTCTGCTGTTTCCGCAGTGCTGAATTCTTCCAGCGTGGTCAACAGCAAGGCCTGACGGTTGAACGGTGTAACGTGGCGCAATTTAATTTGCGCTGCGATCTCGTGATGGCTGGACCCTTCGTCATGCGATGCGACTTCCAGATAGGCGCTGGACCAGACCTTGTTAAAGGCGCGATATAGCGCAACCCGCCCACCCGCTATGCTTGCCTTCAATTCGTCGTCAGCGACCGCCGCCTGCAGAGTTGCCCTTACAAAGGCGTCTCCCGTGCCTTGAGAGCCGGTGAGCGCGCGCGCGTAGCGTCTCAAATATGGCAAATGCTGCGCAACCTGTTGTCCAAGAAGCATGGAACCCCTTCCGTTAAATCCATGACAC